>NZ_JBHZAV010000168.1:0-19925 GCF_042754445.1 Embleya sp. NPDC059213 | reverse complement strand
GGGCACCAACCGCTCGCGCAACGACGTCGGCGGCCGATCCCGATACCCGAACCGAGCCAGCGACCAGGCCCACCCGCGCGGCTCCGGACGTGCGGCCCCGGAACTACGGCCGTCGAGGAACTCCTCATTCCCCTGCGGTAGTTGGCGGTGGGTCGGCTGATCGGTCGCCACGTCACTCGTCACCCAGGCATCGTACTGACGTACGAATTCGCCGATGGCCGTTGTGCGAGGTTCCGAACTGCGGCGAAGCGATAGCGGGCGTGACGCCTCCGGCGGTGTCGGTGGTCTCGGTGATGCGGTGGTGATGTCGAGAAGCGGGGAGCGCCTCCGACCCTCGGGCAACGGGAACCGCCCGGATGTCAGAGGAGAATGTCGATGAACACCACGATGCGCCCGACCTCGACCGATCGTTCGCCCGCCGCGTGGGAGTCCTGGTCGGTGTGGTCGGTGAGCGTGGCGGCCGGGGTGGCCGCCGCGATCGGCACGGAGTTGTACGGGTTGCTCGCCCGGGGCCTCGGCGTGCCGATGCGGGCCGGGAACATCGGGGCGGCGACGGCGGAACCGATCACCGTCGGGATGTTCGCGATGGGCACGGCGGTCAGTCTGTCGATCGGGACGCTACTGGCCGTACTCCTCGCACGCTTCGCGACCCGCCCGGCCCGGACGTACCTGGCGGCCACGCTCGTGCTGACCGCGCTGTCCATGGCCGGCCCGCTGTGGGCCGGTGACACGCCGGCCTCGACCAAGGCGATGTTGTGCGGCGCGCACGTGGTGGCCGCGGCGATCGTCGTTCCGGTGGTGGTGCGCCGGCTCGCGAGCGCTCCGGGGCGTGGGCGTGATGCGCGCGGCTGACCGGGTCCGCGGGCGCAGCGGCGGTGTCGATCGCATCCCGCCCGGTCGGCCGGGCCCACATGGTCGCGTGCGCCGCGACCTGCCCGGTCGACCGAATGCGGGTCGCCGTACGGGGTTGCTTGTCGAAGTGGGTCTACTGGTCGAAGCCGGCGAAGTAGCCGGCCGCCATGTCCTGGTCGCCGTGGCCCTGTGCGGAGGCGCGGCGGAAGCGCTCCGCCCCGGCAGCGACGACGTCCATCCGGACACCCACGCGTTCGGCGGCCTGAAGCACCAGACGGGCGTCCTTCTCGGCGTTGTCCACCGAGAAGCTGGTGGTGTAGTCGTCGGAGAGGATTGCGGCCGACTTGAGCTGGAAGTAGGCGTTGTCCATCGGGCCGCCGCCTACCACGTCCAGGAACAGTTGCGGGTCCACGTCCAGGCCGCGGGCCAGGGCCAGGGCCTCTCCGACGCCGTGGGTCAGCGCCAGGACCCAGGTGTTGAGCACGAGCTTGAGGCGACTGGCCGTGCCGGCGGTACCGTCCTCGCCGACCCACAGGGTGCGCCGACCGATCGTGTCGAACAGCGGCTGGACCACCTCGCGGGCCGCCGGCGCGCCCGCCGCCAGAACGACCAACTGCCCCTGCTCGGCGGGCCCCCGGGTGCCCTGCACCGGGGCGTCCACCAACAGCAGCCCGTGTTCACCGGCGAACGCGGCCAGTTCGTCCAGTGCGTCGACGCCGACCGTGCTGACCTGGACCCACACGGCGCCGGCGCGCAGCCCGGGCACCGCGGCTCGCATCGCGTCCAGGACCCGGGGGCCGTCGTTGAGCACGGTGACCACGATGTCCGCACCGGAGACCGCGTCGGCCGGCGTCTCGACCGCGCGCACGCCGTCGGCGGTCAGGGCCGCGGCCTTGGCGGGCGTACGGTTCCAGGCCCGCACCTCGAAGTCGTTCCGGGACAGGTTGCGGGCGATGGCGGCGCCGATGATGCCGGTGCCCAGTACGGCGACGGTGGGATGAACGGGGGTGGGTCGGGTGTTCGTCATGGTGTGCGCTTCCCATCGGGGTGGTTCGAAAATCTTCGTACCCCGGTACCGTAGACACCCACGGCCTGCGCCGGCAACCGTGGACCCAGGCAAGGAGCGGATCGGGATGCCTGTCCAGATGCACCACCCGTCGCTCGACGAGGTGTCGCTGAGCGACGTCTTCGCCGCGCTCTCCGACGAACACCGACGCGGCGTGGTCGTCGCACTGGCCGTGGACCCGACCCGCGAACTCCCGTGTACGGCACTCACGGTGCCCGGCACCAAGTCCACCCGCTCGTACCACTGGAAGGTGCTGCGCGAGGCGGGCCTGGTCGTCCAACGCAACACCGGCACGGGCATGACGCTCCGCCTCCGCGAACCCGAGTTCGAACACCGCTTCCCCGGCTTCCTCGCCACCCTCCTCCACCTCGAAACCCAACCCCCGACCGAGCCGGAAGCCCCGCGCTGACAAGACCGACCCCGACCGCGTGATCTCCCGACCGCTGATGCGGTCGGCCGTTCGGCCGGCCGGATCACCGGAGGATCGCCGGGCGCGGCGCGTGGGTGTGCAACCGCAGGCGGAGCCGACTCGGCATCGCGGGTGGACGCGGGGCCGCCGAGGTGGGGGCGCGGTCGGGGCCATGCATCGAGGGATGCCGGGCCCGTCGATCACGCTGCGGGTGGGCGTCCGTGCCCTTGAAGTCTGGCAACTCCAGGCGGGTCGTTGGGGTTTGGTGGGTCTCGTCTAGAGTGTGGGAACCATGCGACTGGTCGAGTTGGAGATTGCCCGGCAGGACTGGAACGGCATGCTGTGCGGGTGCGGAGACTCGGCCGGGCACCTGGCCGGGGATTTGTCGAGGCTTGCGGGTGGGGAATTCCGAGGGGAATCCGGCCGCGTCGGGTTCGAAGGGCACATCTGGTCCGAGGTGGTCCTGTGGGAGCCGGCCCCCGCCGTGACGTCCGTTGCTCTGGCGGCCCTCGCGGACGACGTCGCACCGACGGCACGCGCGGAGTTCCTGGACCTCCTGCGGTGCCTGGTGGCAGGTGACGGCACGGATTTCGTGTCTTCCCGACGTGGGCTCGATCTTCCGGAACTGTGCCGAGACGTTGCCGTGCGAGGTCTATGGCTGCTCTATGAGGAGGTCATGTCGAATCGATCCATCGGGGCCGCCGGCACCGCCTTCGAGATCCTCGCGGTGGTGGAGACCGACCGGGCCCGCCTGCACCGTGTCCGGGAGATCGCGGCCGACCGGTTGCCCGTATGTTGCCGGACCGGCCTGTGCGTGGACGACGGACCGCAGGCCGACTGAGACGCGACCGCAGGAGCACGTGCCGCTTCGAAACCTCGAACGCACACGCGATGCGCGGGTCGGCCCGTGGGGCGTCGGAGCCCTACGGCGGAGTCGTGCGACGCTGTGCGTCATGGTGTCTTCGATGGTTCGTGGACTTGCACTGCCGGACGGACTGACCTCCCTCATCGATCGCGGCCTTTGGCGTCACCCGGGCGATGCGGTACTGGCGGAGGTCGTCCCGTGGTTCAAGAGCCCGCTCGTCTTTCTGTCGAGCCCGGGGCGGATGGAGTCGGAGTCCCGTTCGATGGACATGTTCGCCGACGACGAGCACCGTGCGTTTTTTCGCGAGGCACGTGGAAGCAGGGGCGCCGTCCCACTCGAACTGCCTTGGCTCGACGTTGAACAGGCGGTGCTGATTGCCGCCAATCGCACCCCTGGTGACGACGTTGCCCTGGCGCTCGACTACCGCACCGATCAATCGGATCCTCGCGTGGTCGGCAGTGATTTCTGGACGAACCCCCAGCTCTGCGAGTGGAGGGTCGTAGCACCTGCCTTCTCGGCCTTCGTCGCAAGCCTGGGCCTGTAGGGTCCGCGCCCTCCTCATCCGGGTGCCCCAGGTGGGCTGCGTTGGGGGCGTGTCCGGGGATGGTGGGGAGATGGGGGATCCGGTGCGTGGCGGCTGGTCTCCCGTGGGCGGCGGAGGTAGCATCGTGAAGTGATGCTGAATCGTGTCAGCGTAGAGGGGAGCGTGTTCTGTGAAGCTGCATGTGCATGAGCGTGGGGTCGGGGACAAGGTTGCGGTGCTTGTTCATGGTGGGATGTCGGACCACGGGACGTGGCACGCGTTGGAGGATGTGCTGGTCGGGCGCGGCTACCGGGTGTACGCGCCGGACCTGCGTGGGCACGGGCTGAGCGAGCGGGCGCAGTACAGCCCGGAAGCGATGGCCGACGACCTCGTGGAGAACCTGCCGGTCGGCGCCGACGTGGCGATCGGGCACTCGCTCGGCGCGCTCGCGCTGTCGCTCGCGGTCGAGCGGTTGCGGCCGAAGAAGGCCGTGTACTCCGACCCGGGCTTTCGGATGGGCTCGGTACCTGCCGGTGCCTTCGAGGGGATGCGGGTGATGGTGGCCAACGCCTCCCTGGAGAGCATTCGTGCGATGAACCCGCGCTGGTCCGCGGCGGACGTACAGGCCGAACTCGACGGCTTCCGGAAGTTCGACCAGGACTTCCTGACCCGGTTGGGCGACTTCGACCCGGACTACGTTCCCGCCGCGCCCGTGGTGCCCAGCCTGGTCCAGTCCGCGTCGGACAGCTTCATCATGACGCCGGAGCTGAACGAGGAACTGCGCGGGAACGGCTTCGAGGTACGCGTGGTCGAAAACGTCGGCCACTGCATCCACCGCGACGACTTCGACGCGTTCCTGAAGTCGCTCGACGGCTGGATCTGACCCACCGCGCCCGCGCCGCATCGCGCCCGAGGCGCATCGCGCAAGAGTGCTGCCCGCGCGGTACGCCGCCCGCTCGATCGCCCCGAGCCGGCGTGGCGCGCGGGATCCGGCGCCCGCCGCAGCCCATTCGGCCCGCAGCGAACGACGTTCCGTCGCCGCCGGTCGCACGGCTATGGTCCGAATATGGGTGAACCGAGTGGTGCGTCGAGCACGGTGGAGATCGGCGGGATTTGCCTGGCGTACGACGTGTGGGGCACGCCGGAGGCCCCGCCGCTGGTGCTGTTGCACGCGCTCGGTGAGGACGCCACGCACTGGGCCCGAGTAGCCGGGGCCCTGGCCGAGCGGTGGCGGGTGTACGCGGTCGATCTGCGCGGGCATGGGCGCAGCGATTGGCCCGGCGACTACTCCGTCGAACTGATGCGGGACGACCTGGTCGCGTTTCTCGACGTGCTCGGCCTCGATCGGGTGGACCTGATCGGCCATTCGATGGGTGGCGTCGTGGCCTACCTGTTCGCGCAGGAACACCCGCATCGGGTGGGCCGGTTGGTACTGGAGGACGTCTCTGTGCCGCTGCCGCGCGATCCCGTCCCGCCGACCCGGCCCGAGGGCGAACTCGGCTTCGACTGGGACATGGTCGTCGCCGTCCGCAAGCAGATCGACACCCCCGATCCGGTGTGGTGGGAACGCCTGGCCCGGATCACCGCCCCCACCCTCGTGGTCGCCGGCGGCTCGACGAGCCACATTCCGCAGGACCGGGTCACCGAGTGGACCCGCCGGCTGCCGGACGCCCGGGTGGTCACCATCCCGGCCGGCCACCTGGTCCACGCCGCCGAGCCCCAAGCCTTCACCGAGGTCACCCGGTCCTTCCTGCGCACACCGACAGATCCCACCGGCGCCGCAGGCTCCACCGACCCCACCGGTTCCAAGCGCTGAGCTACGCGCCGAAGCGCAAGGTCTCGCCGGTCTCCAGCATCGTCTTGAGGTTGGACAGGATCATCGGCCAGCCCTCCCGGATGCTCTTGAGCATCTCGGATTCCGGTGCGAAGCCGTCATGCAGGACCCGCAGCGCGACCACTTCGCCCAGCGGCACCAGGTCGAAGGAGACCCGAGAGATCGGCTCACGGCGCTGTTCGGCGAGTTGTTCCGGGCTCCAGCCGAACATCTCGGCGATCTCCGGCTCGTAGTTGTGCCACGTATAGGCCAGTCGACGCGGCGGCTCGGCCGCCAGGACCACCTGACCGGCGTCCCGCGGCGCCGTGCGCGGTGCCATCGACCAGCGGACCGGCGAGCCGACCCGCCAGTCCGATTCCGGCCCCGATCCGTCGAAGTAGCGGTCGATCTCGGTGCGCTCGGTCAGCGCGCGCCACAACTCCTCGGGGGTGGTGCGGACGTACATGACATAGGTGAACTGGGTGTCGGACACGGGTTTCTCCCAACAGAGGCGGCATCGAACGCGGGCGCGACCGATACCCGGGGATCGCCTTCGTCCCACTATCCGCCGCTTCGACCCGACAGCCCGGCACCGTGCGTACGCCACGCCGAAGGACCGCACGGACGGTTCGGCGGTGCTCCGATCGGCCGATCCGGACCGGGCCGCGGGTCCGCCGACTTTCCCCGAACCATCGGTCGTAGGGCGGCCGGATGCGCCCGAGGATGTACGCCGCGCCCTTGTCGCGGTGCGACCGCCGGCCGATGCACGCAACCGGCTCCGGAACCGAGGATCGGTACATGAACCGATCCTCGCCGAACCCGACGGGCGCGCTTCCCGCGTTCGCCTTGGCCCTTGCTCTCGCGCTGGCCGTGCCCACCGCCCTGGCCCAACCCGCGGCCGCGACCTCCGCCTCCATCTCCGCAACCGACCTCCCGGCGTCGGCCGATCGAACCTCGTTGCCGCACCCCACCGGCCCGTTCGCCGTCGGTCGGGAATCCCTGCACCTCGTCGACCGGACCCGCCGGGACCCGTGGGTGCCGGAAGCCGGTGCACGCGAACTGATGGTCGGCGTCTACTACCCCGCCCGGCATGGAACCCGCACCCGCACGCCCGCCCCCTATGCCACCGTCGAGGAGGCCCGCCTGCTGCTCGCGGACCGGGGGATGGGCAACGCCTTCCCCGCCGAGACGCTCGGCGCCACCACGACCGACGTCGAGGTCGATGCCCGGCCCGCCTCCGGCCGGTTTCCGCTCGTCCTGTTGTCCCCGGGATTCGGGGTCTCCGCGTACACCCTCACCGGCCTGGCGGAGGAACTGGCAAGCCGCGGCTACGTGGTGGCCGCCGTCGACCACGCGTACGAGTCGGTGGGAACCGCGTTCCCGGGCGGCCGGATGCTCACCTGCGTCGCGTGTGACAAGGTCCGGACCGAAGCGGACCTGGAGGCCGTTACCGCCGGTCGGGCCAAGGACGCGTCCTTCGTACTGGATCGACTCACCGGACCCCGGTCGGCCTGGCGCTACGCCGCCCTGATCGACCGCAACCGGATCGGCATGGCAGGGCACTCGATCGGCGGCGCGAGTTCGGCTGCGGCGATGGCGGCCGATTCCCGGGTCCGGGCGGGCGTGAACATCGACGGCGCGTTCCACTCTGCGGTACCCGAAACGGGCCTGCGCGGGCGCCCGTTCATGCTGCTCGGCACGGGCGACGAGGTGCATCGACCGGGAGGTACGGATCCCAGTTGGGACCAGGCGTGGGCTCGACTGGACGGGTGGAAGCGGTGGTTGACGGTGACCGGCGCGAATCACTACAGCTTCAGCGACATCCCGGTCTTCCTCGACCAACTGGGCCTGCCCGGCGGCGGGTTGCCGACCGGGCTCGCCGGGGAGCGCGGGCTGGCCCTGACTCGGGCCTACGTCGGGGCCTTCTTCGACCTCCACCTGAAGTGCATCCCCCAGCCCTGGTTGGTGGGCGCGACACCTGCCAACCCGGAGGTCCGGTTCAACAATCCGGGTCGGTGATTGCTCGGAGGCCGGCCAGGCCGGTCCGGGCCAAGACATGCGGACGCGCGTCCATCGGGCCCGGTGCCCGGGTCGACGTACGCGCGTAAAAGACCTACGAGGTGGGACTCCCTGCGCCGGCATTGTCCGAATCAGGTGCTAGGGGTCGCGATCCGGTCCATTCGACCTTCTCGCCTCTCAGCCCGACCGCCCGACCTTGGCATGAGCCGAAGCTCCCTTCTCCAAGGCCACCCACTGATCGGTCGAACTCCCTCGCTCGCCCCGTAGGCCACTAACCATCATACTCCGGTACAAAAGCCCTGCCAAGAGATTGGTCCGATATGTGACGTGATTGGAGTCCCGGGGCTGTTGGGCCTCGGGACTCCAATCGTTGTCAGTGGGTCGCGTGGTCGCCGGCTGCGAGGTCGGACAACAGGGCCGACCAGCCGTCGTTCTCGAAGACGAGTGTGGGGCTGTCGAGGACCTTGCTGTCGCGGACCGGGACGATGCCGGGCAGGCCGCCGGCCACCTCGACGCAGTTGCCGCCGTCAGCGTTCGTGTAGGAGGACTTGCGCCAGCGGGCAGTGCTCAGGTCATGTGCGATGCTCATCGGTTGCGAAACCCTTCGCTACGGATTCGATCAGGAGCAAGGAAGCCGCCGGCGAGAGCGCGGCCGCTCTGGCCAGATCGTATGCCTTCCGATATCTCCCGGCCACGGTCGGATCATCGATCAACTGGCCCGTGTATGCGCCCTCGACGTATACGACAGGTGAGGAATCCGCGAAGGACATCAAGGAGACGACGCCCGTCATGAACGGGTGTGGGCCGCCTGTGAACGGATGCACCTGTACCAGGTAGCGCCGACTTCGGCCCGCCTCGACGACGGCCAGCAACTGCTCGTGCATGACCTCGGGCGACCCCACGACGACGTGCAGCGCAGCCTCGTGAATGATCTCCCAGACTTTGGGCGGGTGTTCCTTCTCCAACAATCGCGCTCGCTCCATGCGTGTTCGCACGAGTTCTTCGATTTCGTCCTCGGCAGCGAAAGGGCGAGCGGACTTGGTGAATGCGCGTGCGTACGCCTCGGTTTGCAGGAATCCCGGCACCAGCATCGGTGAGTACTCGCTGATCGTCAGCGCGCGTTCCTCCAACTCCGCAGCGTCCGCGAAGTATTCGGCGTGTCCGGACCGGCGGGCCAACGCGCACAGGCGTTGGAGGTGTTGCCCGGTGTCGAACACCTCGTCGAACATCTTCGAGGTCTCCACTTGGGGCCGCCGGGTACCCGATTCGAAGTGGGCGATGTTCGAATCGTGGCAGAACACGTGTTCGGCGAGCTGGGCCTGGGTCAGTCCCGCAGCCTCGCGCAGTCGGAGCAACTCCGAGGCGTAGAAGGCTCTCGGCGACTTGTACGGGTCCAGATTCCTGCGTGGCATGGGTCATCACTCCGCTTCGTACGCGACGTCAGGGTCGGCCCCGGCCCGCGATCAACGTAACGGTTGAAAGTGATGTGTTGCGCACGAATCCTGATATTCGACCCCATCGGTACCGCGGCGGGCCTGCGACCGGCGGTTGCCGCCGAGATCGATCGGGCCCGGTGAGAGGGTGGCCCGGCGGCGTCGCGTGGGCGCCGCCGGGCGCGGGAGGCACCGGCCGAAAGGGGGTCGACCGATGCCGGGCAGGTGGGTTCAGCCGGTGAAGTTCTTGAACAGGTTGGTGAACTCGTAAGGCGATTGGCTGATGCTGCTGCACGTGGGCGACACGCCGCCGCCCGGGCAGGAGCCGTTGTCCCGGCCCACCGACCAGAACGCCAGCCGGCCGATGTGGTTGGTGTTCGCCCAGGCGACCAGCTTGTTCGCGTCCGACTGGACGAAGGTCTTGCCGTTGAAGTTGCGGCCGATCATCGGGGTGACCGCGAGCATGCTCTTGAGTTCGGCGTCCGACTTGGCGGGCCAGATCTCCTTCATCTGACGCAGCGTCGATTCGGCGGCGGTGATCACCGCGTCGCCCCACACCGGGCGCGAGGTGCCGAATTCCATCGCCATCGGATTGACGATGTCGACCCGAACTCCGTTGTCCCGCGCGTTCTTGAGCAGGTCCACGCCCAGGGACGGGGTCAGCCCGTAGTCGTCGCCCTGCACCATCAGGGTGAAGCTGACGGTGGTGGCGGGTCGGTCCCGTTGCACCTTGGCCAGCGCCTTGTTCATGGTGTCGAGCGGGATGGACGCCTCGATGTCGATGTCGAGGTGCTTGACGCCGAGGGTGTCGATCACCTTGGTGTAGGCGGCGGCGAGCGCGTCGGGGCTGCCGCAGGACGCCTCCAGGTACGGCCCGGCCGCGCCGCCGAAGGCGACCACGACATCGCCGCCCTGGGCGCGAAGTGCGGTGATCTGGTTGACGATACGTGGTTCGTCGAGCGCGATCGTGCCGCCCCACTTGGGGTCGCAGCCGCTGTTGCTGCCCAGTACGAAGGCGAGCGTGAACAACTTCTGGCCGGTGGCCGCGGCAACGTCGGTCAGGGTCGGGGTGGGTGCGGTGATGTCGATGTACGGGACGCTGCGCACCGATCCCGGTGGGGGATTGCCACCGCCGGTCGTGGTGGTGGCGATCAGTTCGGGAGTGAACGGGGATATGTTGCCCGCCGCGTCCTTCGCGCGCACCTTGACCGCATAGGCGGTGCCGGGGGTGAGCCCGGACAACGTCACGCCCGGACCGGCACTGGTCGTGGTCGCGGCGCCGTCGACCTGGATGTCGTAGCCGGCCACCCGGTCGTTGTCGGTGGACGCGGTCCAGGACAGGGCCAGCGCGTTCGGGCCGGCCGTGGTCACGCGCAGGTCGGTCGGTGTACTGGGCGGGGTGGTGTCGGGGACGGCCGGTCCGACGCACGGGTTGCCGTTGAGCTTGCAGCCGGCGGGAGTTCCCGGGCCCGAGCCGAGGAAGCCGAAGGTGACCGAGGCACCCGGGGCGAGGGCGCCGTTGTACTCGCGGTTGGTGAAGACGTAGTGGCCGCCGGTCGATCCGGTCTGCAGGGCATCCCAGTACGAGCCGACGGTGGTGCCGGCGGGCAGGTCGAACTCGACCCGCCAGGCGGTGAGTGCGACGGTTCCCTGGTTGCGGATCGTGTACTGCCCGGTGAAGCCGGAACCCCAGTCGGACGCCTTGGCGAACGTCGCCTCGGGAGTCGCGGCGTGCGCGGCACCGGTGGGCAGCACGACAAGTGCGAGCGGTGCGACGACGGTTGCGGCCAGGACCCGGGCGAGCGTGCGCAACGATCGGCGACGAGCCCCGGGAGGAGGCGTGCCCTGGTCGGAACGAGCCCTACCGGGGCCTGGGTCGCGGGGAGGCGAGTTGTGGGAAAGCACGGTGCTGGGGCGCGAATTGCGGTGTGGGGCGGGGAACGCAGAGATCATCGAGCCGGCTCCTGGACACGTCTTGGGACACGAGTCGGGGGACGAGAGCGGTGGTGGACATGCCGTGCACACGCCGCCGGTTGGCGTGCGCCACCGCTCGCGGCCGGGCAGTGGGGCAGTCGGTGTCGGAGTGCTGGGTGTTCGGGCGTTTGGCGCTTGGTGCTCGGGGGGTTCGCGGTGGCGCCGATCTTCGGAAAGGCCGGACGATCGCCGTCCGCATCGCGCCGACGAGCGTCCTTGCACGGACAATGGTCTATACCAACCTGGTTCCCGTCCATAGGTGTGCGGGCACTTTTTGGGGTTGCCCGGCAAGTATTGGCAAGGCGGCCGGCAATCGCGGAAAATTTTTCCTCGCCACAATGACGACACAACTGACGGTGTGTCAGAAACAAGGTCGCGCAGGCCATCCCGACTTTTCGGCGCAGTTCGCAACGTCTCGGTTGGGGAGTAATGACGGTCCGATCGGGCCGTCCCGCCGGAAAGACCGGCTCCGTGCTCTTGCGCGACCGGACGAGCACGGCGACTCTGAGTACCGCCGCAGCCATTGGTCTATACCTGTCCCCCCGGACCACAGGCGTCGGTACCCGTATGCCGGAACACCCGGATCCGTCGCGGCCATCGCGGATCCCGTCCCACCAGTGCCGACTCACCCCGTCCGCGCCGACCGTCCCATCCGCGCCGATTCGCCCCATCCGGGGGCTCCTTTCCCGAGCGAGCCCCCGTCGTGAGGCCCCCGCACGTCCCCCGATATTGGCAATTCCCTTACCCGGAGGGCTTCATGAAGTCTCGCCGCAAGGTTGCGGCATTCGCCGCGGCCTGCTGTCTGACGCCCCTGACGATCACCGCGCTCGCCACCGGAACGGCGCAGGCGCACGGCACGCTGAGCAATCCGCTCAGCCGGACCGGCACGTGCCGCGCCGAGAACCCGGAGAACCCCACGTCCGCCGCGTGCAAGGCGGCTGTCGCGATCGGCGGCACGCAGCCCGTGTACGACTGGAACGAGGTCAACCTCGCGGACGTTGCCGGCCGGCATCGTCAGGTGATTCCGGACGGCAAGCTGTGCAGTGCCGGGCGGGACAAGTACAAGGGCTTCGACCAGGCGCGCGCCGACTGGCCGGCGACCTCGGTCTCCGCCGGCAGCACCTTCAACTTCCTGTTCCGAGCCACCTCGCCGCACCGCGGCACGTTCGAGTTCTACGTGACCCGGGACGGCTACGACCCGACGGTGCCGCTGAAGTGGTCGGATCTGGAGCCCACGCCGTTCCTGACCCAGACCGATCCGCCGCTGGACAACGGGTCGTTCGTGATGAACGGGCGGATGCCCGCCGGCAAGACCGGTCGGCACCTGATCTACGTCGTCTACCAACGCACCGACAGCCCCGAGGCGTTCTACTCCTGCTCGGACGTGGTTTTCGGAGCCGCCGCCGCCCCCGCCGCCGCGCGGGTGAACCCCGCGACCGCACCGCTGGCCCACGAGACCGGCGCGCCCTACATCGAGCCCGCCGGGCGCAATCCCGCGACCATCAACGAGGCGCCGGTCGCCGCGGCCGTATCGGACACCGGCCCCGCCGGAGTCCCGCGCGCGGCCACCGTCGGCGCGGCGGGTGCCGGTGCGCTCGTCGTCCTCGGCGGCGCCGTGGTGTTGACCAGTCGACGCCGAGAGGCCCGCGCCCGGCGCTGACCACGCGCCCGGCACCCCACAGATGCCACCTCCGGTCCGGACGAAGCCGACGGGCCCGACCAACCCGACGGCCGCCGCCGGGCCGGAGGTGGGCCATACCTTGCCCGATCACCGATCACCGTCGTCTGTCGCTCGACCTCTGCCCCTCCGCCGCCCCGCCGCCTCCCGCTGCCGCGCAGCGACGCACGGCCACCGTCCCGCACCGCGCACCGTGCTGCACCCCGCACCGTCTCGCACCGCGCTCCGCCCCGCACCGCCCCGCGCCCCGTCCTCTTCCCGTCCCACCGAATGCGGGAGTACCCATGCGACGACCAAGTCCGCTCCGCACCCTGGCGACCGTGCTGACCACCGCAGCCGCGTCGTTGGGGCTCGTGTTGTCCGCAGGCGGCGCGGCGCACGCTGCGCCGGAGGCGGTGCCCGAGACGACCGTCGCCCAGGCGGTCGGCACGCCGATGCCCACCCAGGTGTTCGCGCCGTACTTCGAGGCGTGGACCGGGGAGAACCCGGCCACGCTGTCCGCCGCCTCCGGCGCGAAGTACCTGACCATGGCCTTCATCCAGACCCCGACCAAGGGATCGTGTACGCCGTATTGGAACGGCGATACCGGGATGCCGATCTCCCAGGCCACGTTCGGCGCGGAGATCGCCTCGATCCGCGCGGCCGGCGGCGACGTGATCGCGTCGTTCGGCGGCTACACGGCGGACAACACCGGTACCGAGATCGCGGACAGTTGCACCAACGTCAACTCGATCGCCAGTGCCATCCAGAACGTCGTCTCGACCTACGACCTGACCCGGATCTGCCTCGACATCGAGGACAACTCGCTCACCAACCCGGCCGGCATCGACCGCCGCAACAAGGCGATCAAGCAGGTCCAGACCTGGGCGGCGAGCACCGGCCGGCCGTTGCAGATCCAGTACACGCTGCCGACCACGACGCAGGGTCTGGCCGAGAGCGGCCTGGCCGTACTGCAGAACGCGGTCTCCAACGGGACCAAGGTCGACGTCGCCAACATCATGACGTTCGACTACTACGACAACCAGCCGCACCAGATGGCCAACGACGCCAAGTCGGCGGCGACCGGCCTGAAGAACCAACTCGCGCAGCTCTACCCGAACAAGACCCAGGCCGAGTTGTGGGCCATGGTCGGGATCACCGTGATGCCCGGTGTGGACGACTTCGGCCCGGCCGAGACGTTCACCACCGCCGACGCGGTCACCGTCTACAACTGGGCCAAGACGCAGGGCATCAGCACCCTGTCGATGTGGGCCCTCCAGCGCGACAACGGCAACTGTCCCGGTAGCGGGGCGGCCGACAACTGCTCCGGAATCCCGCAGGACCTCTACCAGTTCACGCACACCTTCGCGCCGTTCACCAGTGGCGGCGGACCGGTCACCAACGACTTCTCGCTGACCCTGAACCCCGGCTCCGGGTCGGTCGCCAAGGGCGGCAGCACCTCGGCGTCGATCAACACGGCCGTCACGGCGGGCGCCGCGCAAAATGTCGCGCTCACCGTGACCGGCGCGCCCAACGGAGTCGGCGCCACGGTCAGCCCGACCTCGGTGACCGCGGGCGGGTCGGCGACGCTCACCATCACCGCCTCCGCGTCCGTGCCGGCCGGCAGTTACCCGCTCACCGTCACCGGCACCGGGCCGTCGGCGACGCACAACACGGTGTACAACCTCACCGTGACCGGCGCGCCCACCGGCGGCCTGCTCAACGCCGACCTGGAGAGCGGCGCGCTCAGCCCGTGGACCTGCCAGCCGGGCGGCGCGGTGGTCACCTCGGTGGCGCACGGCGGCACCCACGCGATCGAGGCCGCGGCCGGCGCGGCCCAGACCGGCGAATGCCGGCAGACCCTGCAACTGGCGCCGAACTCGGCCCACACGCTCACCGGTTGGGTCCGCGGCAACTACGCCTACCTGGGCGTCAGCGGCGGCGCGACCGCGAGCACGTGGGCCTCACCCGGCGCCGCGTGGACCAAGCTGACCATCCCGTTCACCGTCGGTGCCTCCGGTTCGGTGACCGTCTACCTGCACGGTTGGTACGCGCAGGGTTCGGTCCACGGGGACGACTTCGCGATCAGTTGAGACCGGGCCGCCGGGGCGAGCCGTGCGGATCCGCACGGCCCGCCCCGAACGCTCCGTCGATCGCCCAGGAACGCCGGACGTCGGCTCGCGACCCCACCGTGAGCCGGCGGCCGGTGCTCGGCGTGGGTACACCGGCCGGCTCCTCGGTTCGGGGTGATCGCGCAACACCTGCGGACGTCACCCGCACGACGCCCGCGGGTGCTGCCCGATCACCCCGAACCGCCATGGAGACCGCCGCGCAGATCCGCCGGAGGGAGCCGCGCACTGCACTTGGACCGAAGCGCCCTGGACCCGGTCCACGAGCTCCGGACCGACGGCCGACTTTACGAGGCGCCGGCCGGCCGACGGCGGGCCACGCGCCCGTGGTCGCCGAGCTGCGCGCGGCCGACTTCACCGCACCGGCCGCCGCGACGGCGTCGGCAAGGTGATCCGCGTCGAGCGGAACGGCGGAGTCGCACGAGAATGTCCAACCATATGGTTTCTTTCGGATCCGGCCGACGAAACGTCGGTCGGGTCTCCTTTGTGCGGAAGGGCTGGTCCCTGCCGATCGTGGTGTCCGGCGCGGTGTACTTGCTGCCGGCGCGCACCCGGGTTCGGGCGCGGGTGGGTGTCGAGAGCGGGTGATCCGGGTCTCCGATGTACCGGTCGGCGTTTGACAGTTCGTGACGGAGGGTGCGAACTCGCCGACGGCGGGTATCGAACGGTCTAGCGTGAACCGCTGATCGAGCGCCGGCCGCATCGTCCGAGAACCGCCAGGGGGCCGACATGGCATGGGACTTCCGCAGGAACAGCAGGCCGGGCAGGCCCGACGCACCGGTCGGGAGGGGCCGATGAGCTCGCCCACCCAGCTTCGACCGGCGGTCCCCCTGCATCGGCTGGACGTACCCGCGCCGGGCATCCTGCCGTTCGCGATCGGGTCGTTCGACACGATCGGACCGATGTCGCGGGCCGACTTCCCGCATCGGCACACCTTCTACGAGATCGTCTTCGTCACCGGCGGGCGTGGCACGCACGTGGTCGATCTGGCGCCGAGAACGGTCAATCCGCCGCACCTGTTCTTCGTCGCGCCGGGCCAGGTGCACTTCTGGCATCGCATGCAGGGACTCACCGGCTGGGTCGTCCTGTTCAACGACGATTTCCTGCTCGCCCACCCCGAGGACCGGGACACGATTCGCGAACTGGCCGGATACCCACGGCTGCGCCCCACACCCGACGCGGCGCCGGGGCTGGCCGGGGTGGTGGCCGAGATGCGCCGCGAATACACCGAGCAGGGCGAGGGGTTCATCCCGATCCTCCAGGCGTACCTGCATGTGCTGATCCTGCGGGCGGCCCGACTGGCAGCGCACGACGACCCGGATGTCGAACCCGAGCAGGATCCGGGTCCGACCGCCGTCATCGCGCAGCGTTTCGCCCGGCTCCTGGACGGGCCGGTGGATCTGGATCCGGTGGAGCGTACGGTCGGTGCGTACGCCGCCCAATTGGGTGTGTCGGTGGGTCACCTCAACCACGCGGTGAAGAGTGCCACCGGACGTACGCCCGGCCGGATCATCCGCCAGACCCAGGTGGTGGAGGCCAAACGGCTGCTGGCGGGCAGCGATCTGACGGTACGTCAGGTCGCGGATCGGGTGGGTTTCGCGGACCCCGCGTACTTCTGCCGGTTCTTCCGCCGGGAGACCGGGAGCACGCCCGGCGAGTACCGCAGAGAGATCAACGCGAAGCACCACGAGAGCCTTGCTTTGTCCATCGACGCGCCCGATCGCCGAGCATAGGTTCAGACCAATCGCGAGTGCGCCGGATCGATTCGCCTCGATCCCGGTCACCCGTCCCCTCGCCGAGAAGAGGTCGCTGTGGGCACCGACAACACCGATCAGGACGAGCCCGTCAGGCGCGGCATCACCCGCAAGAACCTGCTCAAGGCGGCCTTGGTGGCCGCACCCCTCCCGCTGCTCATCGGCGGTGTGCCGGCGCTCGCCCGAGCGCAGCGCGACCAGGGCCACACCCTGGAGCCGACGCCCTTCTGCCACGACGGCGACGAGCCGACGATCGACCAGACCGAGGGCCCGTACTTCAAGCCCAACTCGCCCGAGCGCTCGGTGCTCACCGGCGCGGGCACGCTGCTGACCGTGTCGGGGTACGTGTTCGGGCGGCAGTGTCAGCCGCTGGCCAACGTGCTGCTCGACTTCTGGCAGGCGGACACCAACGGCAACTACGACAACGTCGGATACACCTTCCGCGGTCACCAGTACACCAACGCCCAGGGCGCCTACAAGCTCACCACGGTCGTGCCCGGCCTGTACCCGGGCCGCACCCGGCACCTGCACATGAAGGTCCAGGCGCCCAACCGCGGCATCCTCACCACGCAGACGTACTTCCCCGGTGAGCCGCGCAACAACACCGACACCATCTACGACCCCCGACTGCTGATGACGGTCCGTCAGGTCGGGTCGGGTCGTGAGGCGTCGTTCGACTTCGTGCTCAACATCAACGGCACACCGCCGACGACTCCGCCCACCGGCCGCGCATGGGCGGTCGGTACGAACTACGCCGTGGGCGACCAGGTCACGTACGGCGGCTCGACCTACCGCTGCCTCGTGGCCCACTTGTCCCGACCGGGCTGGGAACCGCCGAACTACGACTTCCTGTGGCGGCGCCTCTGACCCTCTCGTCCGACCCGGGAACCGGCCGGCCCCGTCCTCACGGTCCGGGGCCGGCCGGTTCACCGCGCACACGCCGCGAACGCGCTCGCACGCTCGAGCACACCGGCCGTACCCCCTACGGTCGCGTGCGCGAACACCACTGCCCACCCCGGTCGCGCATCCCGGGTCCGCCTCGGATCCGATTCACGTGTGTCCCGGCCCGGACCCGACGACCCGCCCTGACCGGCCCACCGACACCTCCCACGCCACGGGGGAAGTTCCCCTCGGTCGCGGCCGACGCCTCGGGGATCCGGTTGGCCGCGCCGTGGCCCCGCCGCATGGTGCCCGGCCCGCCGGCGCACCCTGCCGCAGGGCCGGACGCCGTGCGGACGCTTCGCCGCTGCGATCGACCGAAGCGGATATATGTCCCCCTGCGGCACGCGCGCCCGGCTGCGAACGGCCACGACGGCCCGACCGTGGGCATGCCGCGTGCCCGGCGGTGCTTGCCGCAGCCGCCCTCGTCACACCGGCTGAGCACGTCCTCGGCCGGTAGGCGTCCGTCTGCGCCGCGTTCACCCTCCGGCGCAGCGGCCTCAGGCTGCCGCGACGCGCCGCGCCCGCGGGCGGTTGCCTTGCAGGGCCGCGCGCAGCGTCGGACCCAGGATCCGGCGTACGTCCGCCGCCGACGGGCGCGTGGCGGCCGGCAGCGGCTGGAGGTAGCGGGTGAAGATCAGGCCGCCGATCACGACGACCACCGCGGTCGCGCGCTCGGTCGCGTCGGTGCCGCCGAGATATTCAGCAATCTGCGGCAACACCTCCCCGTCGAGATACTCGCGCAGCACCCCCATCACGTCCTCGTCCTGCAGCGCTTCGCGGTTGACGGCGGTCGCGTCCCACAGGTCGGTGACGGCTTGCAGAATCCGGTCGGCGACCCCGGCCGGGTCGCCCTGCAGTGCCTCGCCGAGCCCCAGCGACTGCGCGCACTGCAGCTCTGTGACCTCGCCGAACAACTGCTGCTTCGACCCGAAGTGGTACTTGATCAGCGCCTGGTCCACGCCCGCCGCGGCGGCGATCGCCCGCAGCGTCGTACGCCGGTAGCCGTGCTCGAGGAACAGCACGCGTGCGGCCTCGGCGATGAGCGCTCTGGTCGGCGGATTGCCGCGCGGACGGCCCCGGGATTTATTCATCGTCCTTGGATACCACGTGTCCGCCCGGCCACAGTCGACCCCAGCGAGCCCCGCGGACACCCCCGGGGCCGGCAACAAGGAGCGACACATGCGCATCACCGTCTTCGGCGCCACCGGACCGACCGGCCGCCGCGTCACCGCCCAGGCCCTCGACGCCGGCCACGAGGTCACCGCCGTCTCCCGCCGGGCGGACGCACTCGCACCCCGCGCGGGCCTGACCGTCGCCAACGTCGACGTGGCGAACGCCGACGCCGTCGCCGCGGCCGTCGCGGGCAGCGACGCGGTCGTCTCGGCGCTGGGTGTGCCACCCACCAGGGAAAGGGTGACGGTCTATTCCGACGGCGTACGCAACATCCTCGCCGGCATGGAACAGCACGGCGTCGAACGCCTCGTCGCGGTCAGCTCCAGCGTGGCCGACCCGAACTGGCGGCCCACCGGCGAACACTTCTTCAACCTCGTCATGGACCCGCTGGTCAACCGCAAGGTGGCCAGGACCGCACACGAGGACATGCGCCGCATGGAAGCCGTGCTGCGGGCAAGCCGGTTGGACTGGACGATCGTCCGCCCCGGCGGACTGTTCGAGCACCACGAGGTCACCGACTACGAACTGGGCGAGGACAGCGTCGACGCTCTCTACACCGCGCGCACCGATCTCGCCGCGGCCATGCTGAGTCAACTCCGGGACGGCCGGTTCGTCCGCAAGGCGATGGGCGTCGGGACCCGCGGCGTCAAGATGAGCGTCCCCAAGCTGATCTACCGTCAGGCCAAGGCCCAGAGGGCGGAGAAGGCCGCCGCGGCGCAGAAGGCGGGGGTGGCCGGGTGACGCCCGGTGCCGAGGCGCTCCTTGCGTTGCCCAGCGTCGGGACACTCACCACCCTGCGCCCCGACGGTTCCCCGCACGTGGTCACCGTCCGGTTCACCTGGGATCGTGCCGCGCGACTGGCCCGCGTTCTGACGATCGACACGACCCGTAAGGCCCGCAACCTGCTCGCGGCCCCCGGCAGCCGGGTCGCGATCTGCCAACCCGAGGGCCCCCGTTGGATCACGCTCGAAGGCACGGCCACCCTGACCGCCGACCCGCGACGCGTCCGCGAAGGCGTACGCCGCTACCTCGCCCGCTACGGATCCCCGCCCCCGTCGCCCCCGGGCCGGGTCGTCATCGAGATAGCCGTGGACCGCACCCTGGGCCTCCACTGACCCGCGCCCGACACCACCCCACACGAACCGGCGACCACCGGCCGGCCCGTGGCAACGACGCCTCGCCCAGCCGCCGGAGCGGAACCCGGGACCGGAACCGGGGCGCAGCAACACCTCACCGGCGACGGCACCGGACGCGACGACATCGCCGCGACGCACGAAGGGGCCGACGCGTCGTCGGGGCCCGGGGGGGGCCGGGGC
>NZ_JBHZAV010000167.1:0-20146 GCF_042754445.1 Embleya sp. NPDC059213 | reverse complement strand
CCGGCCAGCAGTACGGCGGACGGGCTGATCCGGTGCCGCAGCGCCACCGCGTCGGTGGCCCGGGCCAGCGCCGCGGACACCAGCCGCACGGTGCGAAACCGCGGCGCGGCGGGCTCGGCGACCACGTCGGCGAACACCGTCGGCGCGATCCGCCGGTAGTGCGTCTCCCAATGCGCCAGCGCCGATTCGCCCCGGCGCAGTCCGGTCGCCGAGGACTGCTCGTGGGCCAGATCCAGCGGCCCGGCCGAGGTCGGCCCACCGGCCGAACCGCGCCGGATCAACAATCGCAGGTCGCGCACCAGCACCTCGACGCCGTGCCCGTCGGTGGCCACGTGGCACAGCGCGAGCGCCACATAGCGCACCCGGCCGCCGTGCACGATCAGCCCGGCCCGGATCGGCCACGCGCCGAAGTAGTCGAAGCGGGTCGCGCCGAGCCGCTCCGCCACCGCCGCGGCGACCGTGTCCGCGTCCTCGATCAGGGCCGCCTCGAACACCTGCACCGGCAGACTGCCCGCCGGGTGGCGCACCTGCCGGGGCTCGCCGTCGGCACTCACCAGCCGGGTGCGCAACGCGTCGTGCCGCTCCATCAGCCGGCCGAGCGCGGCACCGGCCTGCGCCACGTCCACCGGCCCGCCGCGATCGGCGATCGGCAACACCCGGGTCATGTTGAAGTAGTGGTCGCTGGGCGCGGTGCGTCGAATGGCCTGCCAGATCGCCCGCTGCCCCCAGGTCAGCGGCGCCTCCACCGGGCCGTCCACGGCCACCGCGAACGGCGCTCGGACCTCGTGCGGGACCTCGGTCGGAGCATCGGCCGCGACCGGGGTTCTCGCCGCGCCGCGCTCAGCCATCGCCCACCGCCACGCCCTGCCGGGTCAGCCGCTCGACCAGCGTGTCCAGGTCCTCGACGAAGTCGAGATCCGCGTCCAGGTCGAAGAACACGTCGAACTCGCCCTCCAGCGCGTCGATCAGCCGCAGAAACGTCAACGAGCTGACCCCGGCGGCCGTCAACGAGCCCTCGTTCGCCAGCACTTCACGAGCGCTGACCTCGCCGTCACTGACCTCGGCGATCAGCGTGGCCACCCGCTCGCGCAGTTGCTCGGCGCTCATGCCGCGTCCCCGGCCAGGCGCCGACGCAGGCTCAGCGGACGGATGTCCGGCCAGACACGGTCGATGTGCGCCGAGCACTCCGCACGGGTGCCGACGAAGCCGGTGGGTACCCACCCGGCGGGGGGATCGGTGCGCAGCGGCCACAACGAGTGTTGTTCCTCGTCGTTGACGACCACGCGGTACTGCTCCACGGTGCTGTCCGTCTCGGTGCTCATCGTTGCTGCTCCTGGAGTTCGCGGATGGCGTCCGTGACGCCGGTGACGGTCGGGCTGTCGAAGAAGACGTCGAGCGGGACCTCGACGCCGAGCCGCTTGCGGATGCGCGCGGCGATCTGCGTGATGGTCAGGGAATGGCCGCCCAGGTCGAACAGGTCCTCGTCCGGACCGACATCGTCCAGCCGCAACACCTCGGCCCAGATCGCCCGGACGGTCTCGGTGACCTCGTCGGCGGGCGCGCCCGGGGCCCCGGTGGGGTCGGTGGGGTCGATCGGTTCGGCGCGGGCCGGGGCCGGTTCGGGCAATCGGGCGCGGTCCAGCTTGCCGTTCGGGGTGAGCGGGAACGCGTCCAGGACGAGGAAGGTGTGCGGCACCATCGCGGCCGGCAGCGTATGGGCGAGATACGCCCGCAACCGGTCCGGTGCCACCGGGGGTTGCCCGGGTTCGGGGACCAGATAGCCGACCAGGCGGGCGTGTTCGGTGTCCCGGTCCAGCAGCCGGACCGCGGCCTGGGCGATGCCCGGGTGCGCGCCGAGCAGGCTCTCGATCTCGCCCGGTTCGATGCGGTGGCCGCGCAACTTGACCTGGGCGTCGGTCCGGCCGACGTAGTCCAGGCCGCCGCCGGGCGCGTGCCGGACCAGGTCGCCGGTGCGGTAGAGCCGGGCGCCGGGCGGCCCGAAGGGGTCGGCCACGAACCGCTCGGCGGTCAGCCCCGGGCGGCCCGGATAGCCGTGCGCCACGCCGTCGCCGCCCAGGAACAACTCGCCCGGCAGGCCCTCGGGCACCGGGTGCAGCCAGCCGTCGAGCACGTACGCGCGGGTGTTGGCCAGCGGCCGACCGATCCCGGGCGGCGCGTCGCCGCGTACCTCGGCGTAGGTGGACCACACCGTGGTCTCGGTGGGGCCGTACACGTTGACCAACCGGCCGACCGCGCGCCGCAGTTCGTCGGCCAGTGCAGCGGGCAGCGCCTCGCCGCCGGTGATCGCGGTCAGTCCGGGGCGGTGCAGCCCGGCCGCGAGCAGCACCCGCCAGCCGCTGGGCGTGGCCTGCACGTGCGAGATCGCATGGCGCTCCAGGACGGCCAGTTGGGCGGGGCCGTCCCGGTGCCGGTCGTCGGGCACCAGCACCACCCGCGCGCCGGTGACCAGCGGCAGCAGCAGTTCGACGGTGGAGATGTCGAAGGACAGCGAGGTCAGGCCGAGCCAGCGGTCGCCCGCGGTGGCGCCGAGCCGATCGCGCATGCTCGCCAGCAGGTTGGCCAGGGCGTGGTGCGGGATCTCGACGCCCTTGGGTCGGCCGGTGGAGCCGGAGGTGTAGATGACGTAGGCGGGGTCCCCCGGTTCGGGCCGGGCCGGGGGCTCCACCGGGGCGGGATCGGGCCCGAACAGGTCGGGACCGTACAGGTCGGGCCCGGTCAGCACCAGGACCTCGGCGGCGGTGTCGGCGGGGCGTTCGCCGCGCTCGGTGACAAGCGCCGCGATCCGGGCGTCCGCGCGGATGAAGGCGAGCCGCTCGGCCGGATAGCCCGGGTCCAACGGCAGGTAGGCGGCGCCGGCCGCGAGCACGCCGAGCACGGCGGCCACCTGTTCGCCGGTGCGGCCCAGTTCGATCCCGACCAGGTCGCCGGCGCCGATCCCGGCCGCGCCGAGCCGGCGGGCGAACACGTAGGCCGCGGAGGCCACCTGGCGATAGGTCAGGAACCGGCCGGCGCACACCACGGCGACCGTGTCGGGGGCGGCACAGGCGCGCGTGGCGAACAGGTCGACCACGGTGTCCCGGGCCGGGTAGGGCGTGTCGGTGGCGTTGTCCGCGTGCAGCACCCGGACCAGTTCGGCCTCGGGCAGCAGCGGCAGATCGCCGATGGGCAGCTCCGGGTCGGCCAGGGCGGTGGTCAGCAGCGTGGCGAAGTGGCCCGGGATGCGCGCGGCGACGCCGGGGGCGAAGGCGTCGGTGGGCACGTGCAGCGCGCCGTCGATCCGGTCCCGGCCCTCGACCAGTTGCAGATGCGCGGTGTTGCGGGCGGTCGGCGGCAGCACGATCCACTCGACCCGCACCTCGACGCCGGGGAACACCGGTTCGATCGCGCGGGTGCGCCGCCGGTAGCTCACGGTCAGGTCGGTCAGCGCGGTCCTGGGACCGAGGCCGCGCACGGTGTGGCTGTAGGGCACGTCACGGAACGCGTAGACGGCCCGCAGTTCGGCGCGCAGTTCGCGGGCGAACGCGCCGAACTCCTGTTCCGCGCGCGGCCTGGAGGACACCGGCAACTCGTTGACGAACAGGCCCACGTGGCGGATGTCGGCCGGGGTGCGGGTGGACAACTCCAGGGCGGTGCGCACCCGGGCGTTGCCGTACCGGAACAGCAACGCGTGCCAGCCCGCGAGCAGCAGTTCGAAGTGGGTCACGCCCAGGCGCAGCGCCGCCTCGTCGAGCGCGGCCACCGTCTCGGGCCCCAGGGTGAACGGGATCGCGTTCCCCGGCGCCGGTTCGCTGCCGGCCCGGGTGCCCGGCGACAGGCCGGGCAACACGGCCCGGCCCGGTTCCTCGCGGTGCCTGGCCCACACGCTGGTGGCGTCCACCGGCGGCGGCCCGGACGTGGTCCCGGCCGCGTGGATCGCCTCCGCCGCCCAACGCGCCTCCGGGGCCGCACCGGTGGCGTTCGTGCCGTCCCGGGCCGCCCGGTAGCCCCGGGCCAGGCCGGCCACCACGATCTCCTTGGACGTGCCGTCGAAGACCAGGTGATGGGCCGTCACCAACAGGGTGTGTCGGTCCGGCCCCAGGGTGAACAGCGTGAAGCGCGCGAGCGGCCCGACGGACAGGTCGAACGGGCGGGCGAGTTCGGCCCGTATCCGGGCGTCGATGTCGGCGGGGTCGGCGGCGGTCCGCCGCATCGGCGCGGGCCCGACCGGCACCAGGGCGGGCACGCCGTCGGCCTCGCCGACCGCCGTCGCGAGCACCGGATGGCGCGCGACGGTGCTCGCACACGCCGCCGCCAGTGCGGCCACGTCCAGCGGGCCGTCGAAGCGCAGCAGCACCGACAGGTGGTAGGCGGACTCGGCGGGCAGCGTGCGCTCGGTCACCCAGAGGCCCAACTGGGCTGCGGACAAAGGCGCGACGGGCGATTCGGCGGCGACCGGCCCGGTGTACCGGCCGCCCTCGCCCTCGGTCGTCGGGGGGATCTGATCGTTGGTGACAGTCATGGTCGGACCTCGTCGTCCAGGAGCCGGCGCAGCTCACGCTTGAGGATCTTGCCGCCCTCGTTGCGCGGCAGGGATTCCCGGAACAACACGTGCCCGGGCAGTTCGTGTGCGGCGAGACGCTCCATCAGGAACACCCGCAGCTCGGTCGCGGTGAGATTGCCCGTCGGTACCACCGCCGCGGCGACGGTCATCCCGAGCACGGGATGCGGCACCCCGAAGGCGGCCGCGTCGACGACCGCCGGGTGTTCGTGCAGGGCGTTCTCGACCTGGAGCGTGGAGACCTTGTACGCACCGGACTTGATCACGTCCCGCTCCCGGTCGACCAGGTACAGGAAGCCGTCCGCGTCCAGCCGACCCAGGTCGCCCATCCGCACCCAACGCCCGGAGAACACCGCGGTATCGGGTTCCTCGCCGTAGTAGGACCTGGGCGTGGTCGGCGAGCGCAGCCACACCTCGCCGGTCTCGCCGACCGGCAACACCCGGCCCGCGTCGTCGGTCACCCGCAGGTCGCGCAGCGACGCCGGCCGCCCGGGGGAGTCGGGGTGTTCGGGGTCGAACAGCATCGTGGTCTGTGCGGGCGCGGCCTCGGTGGAGGTGTAGTAGTTGACGATCTGGGCCTGCGGGAACAGTCGGGACAGGCCCAGCGCGACGCTCTGCGGCAGGGCGGCGGCGGTGGAGCCGAGCAGCCGCACCCCGGAGAGGTCGCAGCGCCGCACCTGTTCCGTGCCGAGCAGTTCGATCGCCATCGCCGGGACCACGAACACGCTGCCCACCGCGTGCCGTTCGATCAGTCGAGCGAAGTGGCCGGGGGTGAAGCGCGGGGCGGCGATCGCGGTCGCCTTGGCGTCCAGCGCGTTGATCAGCATGGTCTGCCCGGCGTTGGTGCCGACCGGGAAGGCGTGCAGGAAGTGCGCCGAGTGCCCCAGCGGGCGCCGGCGCGCGTCCAACGTGCAGCCGTGCGCGAGGTTGGCGTGGGTGGCGGCCACGCCCTTGGGGGTGCCGGTGGTGCCGGAGGTGTACAGGATCTGGGCGAGGTCGCCCGCCGCGGGCGGCGGGAGTTCGCTGCCGGGGTAGGTCTCGATGTCCTCCACCGGCGCGGCCCAGGCGCCGGTGCCGGCGTCCGGCGGGGTCAGCTCGGCGCGATGCAGGACGGCCGCGGCGCCGCTGTGCCCGAGCAGCCGGCGCACCTCGGCGGGCGCGAGCCGATCCGACATCGGCACCGCGACCGCGCCGGCCCGGTGCACGCCCAGGTAGGCGGTCGCGTAGTCGATCCAGTCGCCGTTGCCGTACAGCAGCGCGACCCGGTCGCCGGCGCCGACGCCGCGCGTGCTCAACCCGGCGGCGACCGCGTCGGCGCGTTCGTGCCACGAGCCGAAGGTCAACTTCTCCCGGCCGCTGAGGATCGCCGGCCGCTCCGGCTCCAGTTCGGCGCGGTGCGTGAGCAGCGCGGACAGGCTCTCCGGCCCTCGGCGGCCGGCCGAGACCGGGCGGGGGCGGGCCGAGGGGCGGGTGCCGGTGCTCATCTCGACACCTCCGCGAGGGCCGGCTCGACCCGGTCGGCCCGGGCCCGGAGCCGGCGTTCGCGCTCCTGGATGCCGACCTCGTCGTCGGGCGGTGCGTCCGGCACGTCCCGGTCGAAGCGGGCCAGTACCGGAAGCCGCAGGCCGATCAGCACGAGTACCACCATCGCGGCGCCGAACACCAGGTACAACAAACCGATTCCGCGGCCTTCGCCGTGTCCGATCACGGTGCCCACGGAGCCCGCGAGCGGTCCGTCGTCGGCCATCAACGGTTCGAACAACCGTGCACCCAACGGCGCGATGATGCCGTGTCCGATCGGCAGCGTGGACCACGCGACCAGCGTGTTCAGCGCGAACACCCGGCCGTGGAAACGTTGTGGCACCTTGACCTGGACGATGGTCGTGTAGACGCCGTTGACCAGGGACAACGCGCAGGACATCCCGAAGGCGCCGATGCCCACCACCCACAGGCTCGCATGCAGCCCGGTGAACGCGGACGCGCCGGCCAGGCCGGCCGCCAACCACAACATGCCCCGCAGCCGTTGCCGACGCGGGCCGCCCCAGAAGCCCATCGCGATGCCGCCGATGATCACCCCGGCGCCGGCCGCCATCGAGACCCGGGCGGCGCCGCCCAGTGAGTCGAAGGACAACACCAGCGGCGTGGTCAGCAGGAACAGCGGTGACAGGAACAGGTTCAACACCGCGAACCACAACAACATCGCCCGAAAGCCCCGGTGTCGCCAGGAGTAGGTGAAACCGTGCTTGATCTCCGAGGTCAACGATTCGCGCCTGCGCCAGGGCAGCGTGCGCGGGAACCGCACACACGCGATGATGGTGATCGCGATCGCGTAGCTGACCACGTCCAGGATCAGGATGCCGCGCAGCCCGATTCCGGCCATCAGTCCCACCGCGATCAGGGGAACCACGAACTGGGCCACCCCGCCCGCCATTTGCACGATGCCGTTGGCGTGGCCGAGGTATTGCTTGGGCACCAGTTGCGGTACCGCCGAGGCGTAGGCCAGGCGTTGGAAGGTGAGCGCCATCGACAACGAGCCGAGCAACACGTAGATGTGCCACGGGTGCAGGTTGCCGGAGGCCAGCAGCAGCAACAACACCCCCTGGGTGCCGCCGGCGGCGATGTCGCCGGCCAGCATCACCTTGCGCCGATCCATCCGGTCCACGATGGCGCCGGCCGGCGGGCCGATCAGGATGCCGGGAAGCATCCCGATCACCGCGTACAAGGCGAACCGGCCCATCGAGCCGGTCTCCAGGTAGATCCAGATCGGCAGGGCGAACTCGGTCAGCGCCGAGCCGGTGATCGACACGAGCTGGCTGAACGCGACCAGCAGGAACCGGCCCATCCCGGGCTGTGGTTCGCGGGTGTCGGTGCGCTCGGGCGGGCCCGGATCCGGCGGTGGCCCGGCGGCTCCGTGGAACCACCACGGGCCGTCCGCCTCGCGGGTGGGCAGGGCGTCGGTGTCCTGGGCGACCAGCGCGGGGTGTACCCGGGTGATCACCTCGGCCAGGTCGTCGGCGCGGTGTTTGAGGAAGAAGTGGCCGGCCTCGTCGAGCATCACCAGGCCGACCCGGTCGGCGATGGTGCGCCACTCCCGAAAGCGCTCCTGGTAGAAGTCGGCGGCCGGGTCGCGGTCGCCCATCACCGACACGATCGGCGCGCGCAACCGGGGCCGTCGGTCGGACAGCGCCTCGGTGAAGTACTCTTCGGCGGCGACCGAGTCGCGGCGCATGTTCCCGATGATGAACTTCATCTGCTCGCCGTCCAGGTCCGCCATGTCGGCGCCCATCGAGGTCAGCCAGTTCGCGTAGACCCGGTCGCCGAGCAGCGGTTCGAGGGCGGCGATCCGGCTCAGCGTGCCGAGCACCCGGTTCTTCGGACGAGCGAAGGGGAACTGGGCGCCGATGTAGACGGCGGCCAACTCGCGCCCGGCTTCCTCCAGTTGCCGGGCCACCGCGACGATCAGCGCGCTGCCGACCCCGCAGTGCCCGTACAGCGCGATCGGCCCCTGGACCCGCTCCTGGATCTCGGCCACGATCCGCCGGGCGAGTTCGTCGAAGGGCAGCCGCTCCTGGGTGACGCCCACGTCGTGGCCGGGGATCGCCACCGACCACAGGTCGTGGGTGTCCGGCAGCGCGTCGGCGAGCGGCTGATAGACCACCGCGCTGCCGCCCCCGTAGGGCACGCAGACCAGCGACAACGTGCGCCGCGCCGCCGGGACCGGCCCGGCGAGGCGGTACAGCAGCCGGGCCGGGCCGCGTTCGGCCTCGGACAGGCCGGCCAGCGCGGCGATCTCGCGGATCGTCTTGTGCGTGAACACGTCCATCACGCTGACCGCCTGCCCGCCGATCTCCGGGAGTTGCCGGCGGGCGCGGGCGACCACCTGGGTGGCGAGCAGCGAATGGCCGCCCAGGTCGAAGAAGTCGTCGTCGACGCCGACCTCGGGCAATCCGAGCACGTCGCACCAGATGCGGGCGAACAGCAGCTCGGCGGGGGTCGTCGGCGGCGCGTCGGCGGCGCCCTTGGAGCGGCGCGCGGCGGGCGCGGGCAGGGTCTTGCGGTCCAGTTTGCCGTTGGGGGTCAACGGCAGCGCGGGCAGCGCGACGAACGCGGCGGGCACCATGTAGTCGGGCATCGTGCGCTTCAGCGCGGCCCGCACGTCGTCCGCGTCGAACGCGTCGGCCCCGTCGGCCCCGAGCCTCGCCGGATCCTCGACCGGGACCACGTACGCGGTGATGCGCTTGTCCCCGGGCGTGTCCTCGCGCACCACGACCGCGGCTTCCTCGATCTCGTCGCGCCCCCGCAACACGGCCTCGATCTCGCCGAGTTCGATCCGCAGGCCGCGCAGCTTGACCTGTCCGTCGAGCCGGCCGAGGAAGGCGAGCGTGCCGTCCGGGCGCCACCGGGCCAGGTCGCCGGTGCGATAGAGCCGGGCGCCGGGCGGGCCGAACGGGTCCGGTACGAACCGCTCGCCGGTCAGCCCGGGGCGGCGGTGATAGCCCAGGGCGACCTGGACACCGCCCAGGTACAACTCGCCGGGCGTGCCCAGTGGCGCGGGCCGCATGGCGTCGTCGAGCACGTACACCCGGGTGTTGTGGATCGGTGCGCCGATCGGCACCGCCGCGAGCGGGCCCGCGCACTCCCACGCGGTGACGTCCACGGCCGCCTCGGTGGGCCCGTACAGGTTCGCCAGCGCGCAATGCGGCAGCCGCTCGCGAAACGCCCGCGCGGTGTCCGGCGCGAGTTCCTCGCCGCTGCACACCACCCGGCGCAGCGTCGTGCAGAGTTCGACGCCCTCCTCGGCCAGGAACATCGTCAACATCGCGGGCACGAAGTGGGCGAGTGTGACGCCCTGTTCGGCGATCACGTCGCGCAGGTAGCCGGCGTCCTTGTGCCCGCCGGGCCGGGCCAGCACCAGCCGGGCACCGGTGCTCAGCGGCCAGAAGAACTCCCACACCGAGACGTCGAAGCTCGCCGGGGTCTTCTGCAACACCGCGTCGGTGCCGCTCAGTCGGTAGGTGTCCTGCATCCAGGCGATCCGGTTGACGATGCCGCGATGGGTGTTCGGCACCCCCTTGGGCCGGCCGGTGGAGCCGGAGGTGTAGATCAGATAGGCGACGTCGTCGGGCGCGGGCCCGGCGCCCGACAGCGCGCCGGGAGCCGGGTCGGGCCAGTCGGCGAGGTCGTCCAGGTACAACACCCGGGCCGCGCGCTCGTTCGGCATCGCCGGGCCACGCTGCGTCAGCAACACCCGCGCGCCCGAGTCGGCGAGCATGAACGCGAGCCGCTCGGCCGGGTATTGCGGATCCAGCGGGGTGTATCCAGCGCCCGCCCGAAGCACCCCGAGCAGCGCCGCGACCAACTCCGGGGAGCGCTCGGCGCCGACCGCGACCAGATCGCCGGCGCGCACCCCCTCGGCTCGTAGGCGCTGCGCCACCCGGTCGGCGGCGGCGTCGAGTTCGCGATACGTCAGGGTGCGCTCGTCGAGGGTGACCGCGATCGCGTCAGGGGTGCGGTCGATCTGCTCGGCGATCAGGCTCGTCAGGGTGGCCTCGGTCGGCACCGACGCGGCGGTGTCGTTCCACCGGGTCAACATCAGCTCGCGCTCGTCCGGATCCAGGCCGTCGAGCGTGGACACCGGGACGTCGGGTCGGTCCGCGAGCACCGCCAGCAAGCGGCCCAGGTGTCGGCCCAGGCGCGCGATGGTCGCCTCGTCGAACAGGTCGGTGTTGTAGTTGAACGCGCCGCGCAGCCCGTCCGGCCACTCCATCAGGAACAGTTCCAGGTCGAACCGGGTGCCGCCGGCCCGGATGCCGAACACCTCCGCGGACAGTGCGGCACGGTCGCCGTCGGCGTTCGCGGTGGCGTAGTTCTGTACCGCCAGCACCGCCTGGAACACCGGCGAACGGGTCACGTCACGGGGCACGTTCAGTTCGGTGACCAATTGTGCGAACGGCAACTCCTGGTGTGCGTACGCCTCCAGGCAGCTCTCCCGGGTGCGGTCGAGCAGTTCGGCGAAGGTCGGGTCGCCGTCGGTGCGCGCCCGCAGCGCGAGCACGTTGACGAACATCCCGACCAGGTCCTCGACCTCGGGATGCGGCCGACCGGCGACGGGGGAGCCGATCGCGAACGCGCGCTGCCCGCTGTGTCGGGCCAGCACCAGTTGGAAGGCGGCGAGCAGCACCATGTACAACGTCGCGCCGCGCTCGCGGGCCAACGACGCCAGCCGGTCCAGGAGTTCGCGATCGACCTCGAACGCGTAGCCGGCGCCGTCGAAGGTCTGCCGGGCCGGTCTGGGTCCGCGCGTGGGCAGTTCGAGCGGCTCGACGCCGGCCAGCTCGGTGCGCCAGTAGGCGATCTCGCGGGCGAGCGGGTCGCCGGTCAGCCGCTCTCGCTGCCAGATCGCGAAGTCGCCGTAGGAGACCGCCGGTTCGACGACCGGTGTGACGCTGCCCGCGGTGTGCGCGGCGTAGCGGGTGAGCACCTCGCGGACCATGATCTCGCTGGACCAGCCGTCGCTGACGCTGTGATGCACGGTCAGCAGCAGGACGTGGTCGGTCGCGGCCGCCTCGATCAGCAGGGCCCGGAACAGCGGGCCCTCGGCCAGGTCGAACGGCGTCGCGATGGCGGCCGTGATCAGGTCCGACACCCGCTCCGGGTCGGCGGCCCGGGCGCGGGCGAGTGGGACCGGCGCGGGCTCGGCGATGTCCAGGTGCGGCCGGCCGTCCTCGTCGACCAGGTAGCGCGAGCGCAGCGTCTCGTGCCGGGCGACCAGGTCGCTCAGCGCCCGGGTGAGTGCCTCGACGTCGAGCGCACCGCGCAGGCGACGCGCGATCGGGATGGTGTAGGCGGCCGTCCCGGGGGCGAACTGCTCCATGAACCACAGGCGTTCCTGGGCATGGGAGAGCGGCGGCACGGTGCCTTCGGGGCGGCGGGGGATGACCGGACCGGCGTCGGCGCGTCGGCGCAGCCGGCGGTCCAGGAGTTCGCGCTTGGTTGCGGAGAGGGTCGTCGCGCGTGCTGGGGATTCCGTGCTCATGGCTGCGGACGGTTCCTCTCCCGGGAGAGCTGCTGCTCGGCGGTGTCGTCGTCCAGGGCCTCCAGGTCGGCGACCAGGAGGTCTTCGACGGCGGCGGCGAACCCGGCGAGGGTGCGGTGGGTGAACAGCGTGCGCAGCGGCACGTTCAGGTCGGCGGTGGCGGCGATGCGGGCGACCACCCGGGTGGCGAGCAGCGAGTGGCCGCCGAGTTCGAAGAAGTCGTCGAGGACGCCCGCCTTGTCCAAGCCGAGCACGTCGATCCAGATCTCGGCGATCAGCTCCTCGGCGGCGGTGCGCGGCGCGAGGTAGCCGTGGGTCTGTTCGGCGCGCCGGTCCGGTGCGGGCAACGCGCGGTGGTCGAGTTTGCCGTTGGGGGTCAGCGGCAGCCGGTCCAGGCGCACCAGCGCGTCGGGGACCAGGTGCGCGGGCAGCCGGCCGGCGAGGTCGGTGCGCAACTGCGGGACGGTGAGGTCGGCGTCGGTGACCACATAGCCCACGAGTGCCTCGTCGCGGGCGATCACCGCGGCCTGGAGCACGCCGGGGCGGGCCAGCAGGGCGGCCTCCACCTCGCCCGGCTCGACTCGGTGGCCGCGCACCTTGACCTGGGCGTCCAACCGCCCGAGGAACTCCAGGCGTCCATCGGGGCGCAGCCGTACCCGGTCGCCGGTGTGGTAGCGGCGAGCGCCCGGCGGCCCGTCCGGGTCGGGCCGGAAGGCGGCGGCGGTGGCGCCGGGGCGGCCGAGATAGCCCAGGGCCACACCCGCGCCGCCGATCAGCAGTTCGCCGGCCACCCCCGGGGGCACCGGATTGCCGTGCGGGTCGGCGACGACGGTGTGCGTGTCCGCGATCGGCGTGCCGATCGGCGGGCGGGCGAGCGCGTCGGCCGCGCCCAGGTCCGCCGTGGTCGCGATGATCGTGGTCTCGGTCGGCCCGTACGAGTTGACCACCCGGACCCGGTCGCCGAAGCGGGCCCGCCACGCGGCCACCGCGCCGGGGCGGACCTGGTCCGCGCCCAGGATCAGCAGGCGCAGCGCGGGCGGCCAGGCGATGGTGTCGGCGCCGGTCTCGACCAGTTCGTGCCAGTAGGGCGTGGGCAGGTCGAGCACGCTCACGTCGTCCGCGCCGCCTTCGGCGAGCACGTCGGGCAGCGTGGCGTCGGGGGCGGGCAACACCAGCGTGGCGCCCGCGGCCAGGCACGGGTACACCTCCTCGGCGTGGGTGTCGAAGCTCAGCGACGCGCTCTGCAGGACCCGGTCCTCGGCGTGGATCCCGTAGCCGGCGCGCATCCAGCGCACCCGGGCGGCCAGCGCGCCGTGCGGGACCAGGACGCCCTTGGGCGTGCCGGTGGACCCGGAGGTGTAGATCAGGTAGGCGGGGTGTTGCGGTCCGGGGTCGACGGGGTCGGCCGGCGGGGGAGGGTGGGCGGTGTCGGCGACGTCCACGGGCACGACGGTCACGTGCTCCGGCAGCCCGTCCGGGAAGGTGTGGTCGGTGACCACGACTCGGGTGCCGCTGTCGGTGATCATGAACGTGATCCGGGCGGCCGGGTATTCGGGGTCCAGTGGCAGATACGCCGCGCCCACCCGCCACGCGGCGAGCATCGCCACGATCGCGTTCGGGCCGCGCGGGCACAGGACGCCGACGAGGTCGCCGGGGCGCACCCCGGCGGCCCGCAGCCGGGCGGCCGACGCGTCCGTGCGCAGGCCCAGTTCGCGGTAGGTGAGGGTGCCGTCGGCAGCGCGCAGCGCGATCCGGTCGCCGGGCACCCGGGCGATCGCGGTGGGCACGCTCTCGGCCGGTTCGGCGGAGCCGCTCGGGGCGGTCCCGAACGTGGCCGCGTGCAACCGGGTGCGATCGGCGGCGCTCAGCAGCGGCAGCAGATGTACGGGGGTGTCCGGGTCGGCCAGAGCGGCGCGCAGCAGGATCTCCAGGCGCTCGGCGAGGCCCGCGACGCCGGCCTCGTCGAACAGCGCGGTGCGGTGGCCGAACACGGCGATCAGGTCGTCGCCGGCGCGTCGGATGTCCAGCGAGAGATCGAACTTGCCGGCCCGATGCCCGCCGTCCTCCTCGACCGCGACCAGGTCGGCGAACCGATGTTCGGGCCCGGTGTCCTCGTCCTGGGTGTGCACGGTCAGCAGGGTTTGGAACAGCGGTGCGGGAGCGGCCGGATCGCGGTCCACCCGCAGTTCGGCGAGCAGTTGCTCGAACGGGATGCGGTCGTGTCCGTAGGCGCCGAGCGCGGTTCGGCGGGTGCGCCGCAGGAGTTCGGCGAAGGTCGGGGTGCCGCGCAGGTCGGCGCGCAACACCAGGGTGTTGGAGAAGTAGCCGATCACCTGCTCGTGCTCGACCTCGGCGCGGCCGGCGATCGGTGCGCCGATCGCGAAGTCCCGCTGTCCGCCGTGCCGATGCAGCACGGCCTGATAGCCGGCGAGCAGGATCATGAACGGCGTGCAGCGTCGGGCCCGGGCGACGGCGTCCAGCAGTGGTCCGATGCCGGCGAGCCGGCGGGTGTGGAAGGCGGCGGCCGAGCCGGTGTCGGCGGTGCGCGGACGGTCCAGCGGGAGTTCGAGCGCGGGCAGGTCGGCGAGTTGCCGGCGCCAGTAGTCGATCGCCCGGTCGGTGTCCGGGTCGGGTTCGCGTTGGCGTGCGGCGTACGCGGAGTAGCTCGGCAGCGGTGCGAACACCGGGTCGACGCCGTCGCGGTGTGCGCAGTAGCGCAGTTCGAGCTCGCGCCGGAGCAGGTTCAGCGACCAGCCGTCGGCCAGGATGTGGTGCAGCACCACGCACAACACGTGCTCGTCGGCGGCGAGCCGGATCAGGCTCACCCGCAGCGGCGCGGCGAGCGCGAGGTCGAAGCCGGCGTTGACCCGTTCGTCCAACACCCGGGCCAGGGCCGCCGGGTCCCGCCCGCTCAGGTCCAGGGTCTCGATCGGGACCGGCCCGGGTGGTTGCAGCACGGCGGTCGGGCGGCCCCCGTCGTCCGGGAAGCGCGTGCGCAGCGCGTCGTGCCGGGCGACGACGCCGTCGAACGCGGCGCGCAGCGCGTCCACCCGGAGCGGGCCGTGCAGGCGCAACAACCACGGGATGTTGTAGGCGGCGTCGCCGGGCTCGAACCGGTCGAGGAACCAGAGCCGTTCCTGCCCGAAGGACAGCACCCCGAAGCGCTCCTCGGAGCCCGGGACGTGGCTCGAAGCGGCGTCGGCGCCCGAGGCGGGGCCGGCCCCTGGGGCGGCGGGGCTCGACCCGATCCGCCCGACGCCGTCCGTCGGGGCGAATCCGGCCCCGGCCCGGGGCCGGGAAAGCGTTCGTTCGTCGTCCATGTCGACCCCCTCGCCGGCATCGCCCGAAGGACGCGACGCAGCGACCGAGCGGTCCTGCCGTCATCCCGTTCCCGGGCGCCGACGCGAGGTCGATTCCCGGCACGGCGGCGCGTCGTGCGACCTGCCGTCGCCCGATCGAAGTCCGCCCCCGTGGCGTGCGTCGGCCACGCTAGGAGTGCCATCGACAAGGTGTCAATGGTCTATACCAAATCGAATATTGGTCCAGACCTCGACACGGGCGGAACACGGACGACCGACCATGGAGACCAACCGGGTGTTCATCGTCGAAGGCCCGGTTCCACCCGGTGGGGCGGGCTTGTTCACCTCTTTCGGGCGGTGAGCAGATCGATCAGTCCGGTGTTGCCCTCGTCGCCGTGCCCGTCGGCGAGCCGACGCTCCATCAGGGCGAGGTAGGGGAGCAACAATTCGGCGCTGACCCCCTGCTCCGCCGCTGTGCGCAACAGGGTGGGTGCACCCGCGACCTGCATGGCCAGTGTCGAGGTCACCCCCGAGGAGTAGTCGCCGCTGTGCAACTGGGCCGCCGCCCGATGCGCGGCCGGCGCCATCGCGGTGAGCCATTCGGTGAGCAGCGACGCGAACTCCCGAGGGTCGACGTCCTCCTTCCGAATCAGCGCGAAGGCGTGCGAGATCCCGGCGAACATCGAGGTCATCGCACTGAGCAGAGCCACGTCCTGGAGCGCGGCGAAGCCGGGGTCCGCGCCCACGTAGCGGGTGGCCGCCGGCACCGCCAGGGTGTCGCGACGCGCCGCGAACAATTCGCCCGAGCCGCTGTAGAGGACCCGGCCGCCGGCGCCCGGCACCCCGATCATCGGCGGCACGGCGAGCACGCCGCCGGCCAGGAAGCGGGCCCCGTGCTCGGCCGCCCACGCGGCGCCTGCCCGGGCGTCGGCAGGGGTGCCGGTGGTGAGGTCGACCAGGTCCTTGCCGATCGGGTCCACCCCGGCCAGCGTCGCGCCGACCGACGCGTGATCGAGCAGGCAGACCACCACCAGCTCGGCCGAGGCCACCGCCTCGGCGGCGGTGTCGGCGACCGCGGCGCCGGCGGCGGCCAACGGCTCGGCCCGACCCGGGGTGCGGTTCCACACGGTCAGTGGGTGCCCGGCGGCCAGCCAGCTCCGGGCCAGTGCGCTGCCCATCGCGCCCAGGCCGAGCAGGGCGAGCGGGGTACGAACGGGAGTGTCGGAGGCGGGCGGAGCGACGGAAGGGGAGTGGGATTCCATGCCGATTAGGCTGGTCGCAGCCGCCGGGCCGGACAAGTACGCACTTCGAGGTGGGTACCCAGGGGCCGGGGGAGCAGCATCGAGAGGACGGGCGAGGACGGACATGGCGAGCGCACGCAGGCCCGGGGCGTATGTCTGCGGCACCGACGCGGCGATGGACGTGGTGGGCGGGAAGTGGAAGGTGCTGATCCTGTGGGCACTGGACGAACACCCGTGCCGATTCGGCGAATTGCGCAGACTGGTGCCGGGAGTCACCGAGAAGGTGCTCGCTTCGCACCTGCGCGAGTTGGAAGCGGACGGCATCGTGCACCGCGAGGAGTACGCCGAACTGCCGCTGCGCGTGGAGTACTCGCTCACCCCGCTCGGCACCTCGCTGAACGAGGCGCTGCGCCCGCTGGGCGCCTGGGGCCGGGCCAACCTGCTCGGCGACGGCAACGGCGACGGCGCCGGCGGTGCGGGTGAACGCGCTGGTGAACGCGCCGGTGGCGCGTCGCACCCCAGCCCCGCGGCGGACCGGCTGATCGTCTTGGCGGTGGTCGGTGCACACGACGAACTCGACGACTGTGAATGGGAGTTGCTCGCCCCGCTGCTCCCGGACCCCGGCCGCCCGGGCGGCCGATGGCGCGATCACCGACAGGTGGTCGACGGCGTGCTGTTCCGCTTTCGGACCGGCACCCGGTGGTGTGACCTGCCCGTGCGATTCGGCCCGTGGCGCACGGTCTACGCCCGGCACCGCCGTTGGTCCGCCGACGGCACCTGGTCGGGCCTGCCCGCGCTGTTGCACGAGCGACTCGCGGGCGCCGACCCGGACCAGGCCCGGGTGTTGCGCGGGCTGATCGGCCGAATCGGCGAGGTGGCCCGCCGCTCGGCGCCCACCCGGGGGTGACCGCGACTCACCCCTGGGCCATCGTGTGGTGGGCGAAGACCCGCTCCCGGGCCGTGGACACCGCCGTGGCGACCGCGCCCACCAGGACCGCCTCCTCGCCCAGGCCGCTCGCCGCCACCCGGGGCCGCAGCGGGGTGAGTTCGTGCAGCGCGGTGGTCATCGGACCCATCAGCAGATCGGCGTTCGCGCCGATCCCGCCGCCCAGCACCACGAGTTCGGGATCGAGCACCGCGGTGACCGCGGCCACCACGTGGGCCAGCCGCTGTGCCTCGTGCCGCACCGCGCTCGCGGCCGGCTCCACCCCGCGGCGCGCCGCGTCGAAGACGCCCTTGGCGGTGAGCGGTCCGGTCATGCCCAACGCCCGTGCGCCGCGCACCACGGCGTCGGCCGAGACCGCGTCCTCCAGCATGCCGCGGCGCGGTACCGGCGCGCTCGCCCCGTGCCCCACCCGGTCCGAGGGCCGCGGCGACAGCGGCAGGAAGCCGATCTCGCCGGCCGCGCCCGAGGCCCCGGGGAACAGCCGCCCGTCGGCGACGATACCCATGCCCAGGCCGGTCCCGACGGTGACGTAGACGAACAGCGGGCAGCCCACGCCGGCCCCGCTGTGGTACTCGCCCAGCGCCGCGAGGTTGGCGTCGTTGACGATGTCCACGGTGGTGCCCAGCGCGCTCTCCATCCGCCCGCGCAACCCCGGGCGACCCCATCCGGGCAGGTTGACCGCGTAGCGGATCCGGTCGGCCGCCCGGTCGTACACGCCCGGACAGCCGATCACCGTGTGCACCACGGCGGTTGGTGCCAGGCCCGCGTCGGCCACCACGGTCTGTGCCAGGTCGGTTGCGGTGGCCAGCATGGTCGCCGAGGTCCGGGCCCGGTTGTGCCGGTCCTGCCGGGCCAGCATTCGCCCGTCCAGGTCGGCGACCGCGACCCGGATCCAGGACCGCCCGACGTCGATGCCGACGACGTAGCCCGCGGTCGGATCGGGCTCGTACAGCAGCGCGGCCCGACCGCGCGCACCGGTTTCCAGACCCACCGGGCGCACCAGTCCGGCGCGTTCCAGCGCGTCCAGCGCGGTGGACACGGTGGGCTTGGACAGGCCGGTGTCGCGGGCGAGTTGGGCGCGCGAGATGGGCGCTGCGGCGCGTACCCGGTCGAGGAGTACGCGCTCGTTGATGCTGCGCAGCACGCCCCGGTTCCAGTGCGCCACGGCGGGCAGGTCGTTTTCCGGTGGGATCCCACCTGCGGTCATCGGGTCTCCGTCGGGGTGTCGAGGTGCTCGCGCCACTGTAACGGCCATGGAAGGGCAAAGATGTGGGCCGGATCCCGACGCACCCTTGACGGGGATTAGTTAAGGAATTTTACTTTACAAACCGGTGCCGCCGCGGGCCGGGTCGAACCACGAAGTCCCTTCCTCCGCACCCCCGTTCCGACACCCGGTGTCCCCCGGGTGTCCCCTGTTCTGGAGGTTCACGGTGAGCGCCGGCCCAAGAGCGACCACGCCGGACGGCGGATTCGTCCGCCGGATCGACCTGTTCCAGGCGACCGCGATCAACATGAGTCAGATGTGCGGCATCGGTCCGTTCGTCACCATCCCACTGATGGTGGGCACGTTCGGCGGCCCGCAGGCCGTCCTCGGCTTCCTCGCCGGCGCGCTGCTCGCCCTCGCCGACGGGCTGATCTGGGCCGAACTCGGCGCCGCGATGCCCGGCGCCGGCGGTACGTACATCTACCTGCGCGAGGCGTTCCAGTACCGGACCGGCCGGCTGATGCCGTTCCTGTTCGTCTGGACCGCGATCCTGTTCATCCCGCTGATCATGTCCACCGGCGTGCTGGGCATGGTGCAGTACCTGCAATACCTGTGGCCCTCGATGTCGCAGACCCAGGGCGACCTGGTCGGGGTCGGCATCGTGCTCCTGGTGGTCCTGCTGTTGTGGCGCAGGATCGAGTCGATCGGCCTGCTGAGCACGATCATGTGGGTGGTGATGCTGATCAGCGTCGGCGCGGTGATCATCGCGTGCTACACGAACTTCGACGCGGACCTGGCCTTCAGCTACCCGGACGGCGCGTTCGACCTGGGCACCACCGGCTTCTGGCTGGCCTTCGTGGGCGGCCTCAACATCGGCATCTACGACTACCTCGGCTACAACACCACCGCCTACCTCGGCGCCGAGATCAAGAACCCCGGCCGGGTGCTGCCCCGTTCGATCGTCTACTCCATCGTCGGCATCATGGGGATCTACCTGATCATGCAGATCGGCGTGCTCGGGGTCACCGACACCGACACCATCTCCGGTTCCTCCTCGATCGGTTCGCTGGTCCTGGAGGAGGCGTGGGGCAAGGGCGCGGCCAAGACGGTGACGGTACTGATCCTGATCACCGCCTTCGCGTCCGTGTTCGCCGGCCTGCTCGGGGGCTCGCGGGTGCCCTACGACGCGGCCCGCGACCGGGTGTTCTTCAAACAGTTCGCCCGTCTGCACCCGCGACACCGCTTCCCGACGGTGGGCCTGCTCACCATGGGCGTGGTGACCGCGGCGGGCTTCCTGATCGGCAACCACACCGACTTCAACACGATCATCGTGCTGCTCACCGCGGTGATGGTGATCGTGCAGGCGGCCTCCCAGGTCGCCGCGCTGATCGTGCTGCGGCGCCGGCAACCCGGCCTGGACCGCCCGTATCGGATGTGGCTGTATCCGGTACCGGCCCTGGTCTCGCTGGTCGGTTGGATCGCGATCTTCTGCTACGCCGACAAGAACTCGCCCGGACGCCACCCGATCGAGTGGGCGCTGGCGTGGGTGGCGCTGGGCTGCGTCGCGTTCCTGGTGTGGGCCAAGGTGGAGCGGACCTGGCCGTTCGGGCCACGCGAGATCTCCGAGGTGTACCTGAACTGGTCCGACCGCGACGCGAAGTCCGCCGGTGCGGAGTCGGCCGGTTCGGGTGCCGGTGGCAACGTCGCGGAGCCCGTATGACGGCGCTGCACCGAGACCGGACCCCCGGTGCTCCGGACTCCGCGCCCGCGCCGGAGCAGGCAATGGTGTGGTGCGGCGCGGGCGCGGGGCAGGACTTCGTCTGCGGCCTCGACGTCGGCGGCCCCAAGTTAGCGCTGGCCCC
>NZ_JBHZAV010000166.1:0-20251 GCF_042754445.1 Embleya sp. NPDC059213 | reverse complement strand
GGGGCGACCGGGGGGCCCCCCCCCCCGCCCCCCCCGGTACTCGGGGATGCGCCGCAGGCCCCCTCGCCCGGCGGCGCACCCCCCATTCGGTCCCGCACCCCGGGATCCCCGGCGCGCACACCCGCGTCCCCACGTGCGGCGCGCATCCCGCAGGACCGACGCCGACCCGACCCCGCGTCGGATCGGCGAGCCGGCGATCAGCCCAGCGCCGCCCGATTCTGCGGCGCCGCCCACTGCTCGGCGGTAGGCAGCGCCGGCGACTCGGGGAACCGACGCAGTCGGATCTCCTCCTGTACCGCGAGGTCGGTGGTCTCGCGGAACTCCGGCCGGCTGTAAAGGTCTCGCGCGTACGCCCACAGGTTGGGGTAGTCCACCAGGGTGCGACCGTCCTGGACGATCGCCGCCCGGTAGGTGCCCGGGAAGCGCAGCAACTTCACCCAGAACCGGATGTCCGAGATGGTCAGCCGATCCCCGAACAGGTAGCGCTTGTCCGCCAGATGCGCGTCCGAGCGCTCCAGCGTGTTGATCGTCTCGCCCTCCTCCGACGTCCACAGACCACCCTTGCGCGCGGCGGTCGCGAAGTCCGTGTCGGTGATGTCGATCGCCTCGCGCAGGTCCTCCGGATACAGGTCCGGCGCGTGTTCGCCGACCAGTTCGGCAAAGCTCGTGGCCAGGTTGTTCGGGATGGCGTCGAACGCGTTCGACACGATGCGATCGCCGGACCCGTCCCACAGGGTCGGTACCGAGATGTGCCCCGCGTACCCGGGCGCCGTCGCCTCGTACGCCTCCCGCAGCAGAGCGAACCCGTTCACCGGATCCGGACCGAACCGCTCCCGGAACGCCCAACCCCGACCGTCGCGTTCCTCGTCCACATACGACGCGCCGACGATCTCGGTGAGACCGCGCGCATGTCGCACGATCGCGGCGATGTGCGCCCACGGGCAGCCGTGCGACAGATACAGGTGATATCGCCCGACCTCCTCGGGGAATTCGGCGTCGCCGATGAGGCCGGTGAACGGATACTGCGGGTCGGTGACCGCGTACGGACCGTACGTGTCGACGTCGACGGGGCTCGCGTAGCCGAGTTGAGTGGTCACTGGGTGGCTCCTGTCACAAGTTCCAGCCGATCGAGAGCCCGATCGGCGGCGGGTCCGATGCCCCGCAGATGATCCAACACACCCCGGACCAACGCGTCGTTGACCCGAAACGCCGGGGCGTCGAACCGAGGCCGGGAGAACCCCGCGCTTCCGGCACCCCCCGCGACGCCGTAGCCGACCGCGAACCGGCCCGGGTGCGCGTCCCCGTGCACGTCGACCACCCGCCGGTCGCCCGCCCGCGTGTTCAGCCGGCCCGTCGCGTCCGGGCACGCCTCGCCGCGCGCGGCCAGCCGGCGCAACAGCGCGTCCCGGGTGCGCTCCAGCGACGGATCCGGCAACCGGGCCTCCACCAGTGCCCGGGCCCGCACCCGAACGTCCGGCAGGCTCGCACTGCTCGCCAGCCAGTCGCCCGCGTCCTCGTCACCGGATATCTCGACGTCCTCGCCGAGAAAACGGATCACCCCGGCCCGGGCCAACGCCAACAACTCCTCCAGACGCGGCCCCGGCGGCCCGCTGGCCAGATAGCTGAAAAAGCCGAGCAGCCGGGCCGGATCGGGCACCGGCTCACCCGCGTCCTGTAGCCGCAACACCACCCCGTACACGCTCAACAGCGCGTGTATGACGGCCAGATCCTGGCTGTACGCGGGATCGTGCCGACGGGTCAGGTCGGCCTCGATGTGCGCGTGCATCCACTCCTGGAGCGGGTCCTCGTCGGCGAACTGCCGCCCCTGCACCGGCCGATCCAACAACGCCCGGTCGAACCGGTCGGCCGGATCCGGCACCGCCCGCGCGATCAACTCGCTCGGGTCGGCCGCCGCCGCGAACCGCGCGTCGAACTCCGCCCATTCCATCGTGGTGCGCTCGCGGTGCGCGGTGAACAGCCGGTGATAGTGCGCACCGGCCAACTCCTTGCCGATCAACGGCCACACATCCGCGCCCACCCGGGCCGCGGCACGCGCCGTCTCCACGGTGAAGTACCTGGGCAGCGGCGGCCGTTCACCCACCCACTCGTAACCGGTCTTGGACCGGTACGGCACCCCGCGGCGCGAGGCCGCCAGCAGCAGCGGCTCCCGCCCCGAAGCCCGGTAGCGCAGCACCCCCGCCGCGTCCCGCTCGAACGTGCCACCACGACCATGGCTCAACCGCACCATCAGGTCCACGAACGCCAACCCGATGCCGCGCACCAGTACCGGCTCGCCCGGACGCAGCGCGTCCAGGTCCAGGTCGGCGGTGTACCCGGTCGGAATGTACGCGAGCCCGTGCCGGCGGGCGAACCTGATCTGCTCGCGTTCCGTCGGCGTGGGTTCGGCGTCCAGATGCCCCTGGGCCAGGATCACCGCATCCACCTGGAGCGCCGGCCGCCGCCCGGCCAACTGCACCCGCTGTCGGCGCGGACCGTCGGTGATGTCCACGACCGTCGTCTGATGCACGATCACCCGCACGTTGGCCGGCGCCCCCTCGACCGCGGTTCGGAAGAACCAGGCCAGATAGGTGCTGAGCAACGGTCGGGACGGAAACGACGTCGGCCCACACGCGGCCAACTCCGCAGCAAACGGCCTCAGTTCATCGGTGCCCTGACCCTCGCGCAACTCGCCGGCGCGGGCTCGGGCCCACTCGGCCAGCGAGGGTCCCGGTCGGATCGGTCCCTTGATCGTGGACACCTCGTCGGTGAACAGCGTGATGTCGGCGGCCAGCGAATTCGCCCACAACAGCGGTGACTGGGCCCGCCGCCAGACCCGACCCGCACCCGGCGGGTAGGGATCGACGACGTGCACGTGCAGCGGACGGTCACCGAGCAACTCGGGCACATTGGCCAACAGGCGTTCGAGGACGGACGCGCCACCGGGTCCCGCGCCGACGATGCAGACGGCGACGGGGCGGAGGCGGCCGGACGGATGGTCGGGCATGGCTCTCCCCTCGTGGGGGTATGGCGAAGAACGCGAACCGCACCCGACGTCCCGATACGCATACGAAAACCGTCACGGATTACGAATACGGGTACGCCGAGGCGTGGTTCGGCAAGTGGGAAGGGCCTTACGCCACAAGGCCGGATGCGCGATCCGAGCGGAAGCTCAGGATTCCCCGGTGCCTGGGACCGAGGGGCGCGGCGGCGAGATCAGCCGCGGGTACGACACAGCCCGCCGGCCACACGACACAGGTCGATGGGGCGGCACGACACGAGGAAGAGGTCGGGGCTCACGACGTCGACGCTACGGAGCCGCCTGACGAGTTGTCAATGTCGAATGGCCACGCGGCGCTTGCCACCCGGCCTCCCCGACACCCGTCCGACACCGGGGGGAAGCACGGATCCCAGGGCTCTGGAACACGTAGTCGTAGACCCGCAACACGGTCAACGACGCCAATCGAACCCGGCCGTCCCGCTCGGGAGACGACGCGGCGTGGCATGCCTCACCGCCAACGAAGTGTCCGAGCAATACCATACGAATACCCCATATCGAACCGTCGCGGTCGTCTTCGAGCAATTGACCGAGTACCGCCCGGCGGGTTAAGTTCCGGAACATCGTGCCGTGGCGCTCCGCCATGGCCCAGCGAGGGGATCCCGGTGGCGCAGTACGCGCGACGCAGCAACGGGGCGGCCATGTCCGCCGCCGGTTGGCTGCTGTCCGCCCGCCTCCACATCGACCTCGGTCGCGTCACCAGCGCCGCCTGTTGTAGCTGACCCAAGCGCGCGGCCCCGCCGCGCCGTCGGCGCTCCCACAATCGGCCCCATCGCCACGCCCCGCCACGCGGCCCCCGGAACCTCGTCGCGGCCCGGCCGGCGCGCCCCGCATCCCACCAAAACGCCCGGCGCAGCCGACCGCGAAGCCAGTGGGAGCGCTCTCCCCGCCGCCGGCCCATCGGCACAGCCGGCCACCTGCGGCAACCCCTACCCACCACCCCGAACCCACCGGCCCTAGCACGTCGCCGCCGACGACACCACCCCTGAACAACCCCTGACTCACCCCTCAATCATTCCGATTTCGCTCCTCGACCACCCCGAACCGACGCCGGCACCACCGGCGCCACCCCGAACCGACGCCGACACGACCGGCACCACCCCGAACCGACACCCGCGCCACCCCGAACCGAGGTATCCCATGGCAACCGTCCTGACCGTATGGGGCAGCCCCTCCGCGACCTCGCGCACCGGCGTCGTCGCCCGCCACGTCGCCGCCCGGTTGGCCGCCGACGGGCACGACGTGTCCACCCTCGCCGTGCGCGACCTGCCCGCCCGGGCCCTCCTGCACGCCGACTTCACCGACCCCGACCTGCGCGCCGCGCTGGCCCGGGTCGCCGACGCCGACGCGCTCGTGATCGCCAGCCCGGTCTACAAGGCTGCCTACAGCGGCGTGCTCAAGACCTTCCTGGACGTGCTCCCGCAGTTCGCGCTGCGCGGCAAGGAGATCCTGCCGGTGCTCACCGGCGGCACCCCCGCACACGTCTTGGCGCTGGACTACGCCCTGCGGCCGGTGTTGACCTCGCTCGGCGCCGACCACGTCGCCCAAGGTTGGTTCGTCCACGAGCGGTTCGTCTCCGTCGAGGCCGCAACCGAGACCCACGGCAGCTCCCCGGCCCAAGGCGGCACCCCGGCCGCCCAAGGCCGCATCGAACCCGAAGGCGTCGCACCCCTGGAGGAACTCGCCGACGCGTTCTCCGCCCGGCTGCGCCGCCCCGCCGCCGTCGCCTGACCCGCACCGGTCGGCGCCCCCGCCCGCCGCCCGGGCCGGGGCCCGACCCACCCGTACGACAAGGGAGTTCGCATGACCACCGGCCATCTCCACCTCGGTGTCGCGCTCGACGGCGCGGGCCGCCACCCCGCCGCGTGGCGCTCGCCGCACGCCCGCCCCGCCGAACTGTTCGATCCGCGCTACTGGGTCGAGCTGGCCCACACCGCCGAACGCGGCCTGCTCGACTTCATCCGACTCGACGACTCGCTCGGCCCACCCTCCGCCCGCCTCCCGGGCCGACTCGACGCGGTGTCGGTGGCCGCGCGGCTGGCCCCGGCGACCGCCTCCATCGGTCTGATCCCGGCCGCGACCACCACCCACACCGAGCCGTTCCACGTATCCACCTCGGTCGCCACTCTGGACCACGTCAGCCGAGGCCGCGCCGGCTGGTGGCCGCTGCCCTCCCGAACCGCCGCCGAGGCCCGCCACTTCGGCCGCAAACCGGTCGCTCCGGCCGGCGAACTCACGGACGAACAAGCCGAGTTCGTCGACGTCGTCGGCCGACTGTGGGACAGCTGGGAGGACGACGCGATCATCCGCGACGTGGCCACGAGCCGGTTCCTGGATCGCGACAAACTGCACTACGTCGACTTCGAGGGCACCTACTTCGACGTCCGCGGCCCCTCCATCACACCGCGCCCGCCCCAGGGCCGGCCGGTGATCGGGATTACCGTGGAGGGCCCCGACACGCTGGAGATCGCCGCCCGCTTCGCCGACGTGCTCTTCGTCGACGCGTCCGGCCCCGACGAGGCCCGCCGACTGCGCGAACGCGCCCACGCGATCGCCGAGGGCAACGACCGCGACCCCGGCGAACTGCGGGTGCTCGCCGAGATCACCGTCCACCTGGCCGCCACCGACGCGGACGCCCGCCGCGAACGCGCCCTCCTCGATGCCCGCTCGGACGTCCCCGTCCCCGGCGGACTCTGCTTCACCGGCACCCCCCAGGCCCTCGCGGACCGCCTCGCCGGCTGGTACGTCGGCGGCGCGGTCGACGGCTTCACGCTGCTCCCGGGCGTGCTGCCGTACGACCTGGACCGCATCGTCGAGGACCTGGCGCCGATCCTGCGCGAACGCGGCCTGATCCGGCCGGCCTACACCGCCGACACCCTGCGCGGACACCTCGGCCTCCCGCTGCCCGCCAACCGCTACGCCCGGACCTGAGGAGAGGTCACCGATGCCCCACCCCAGCAGCCCCCACCCCACCCCCACCCCCCGCGCCCCGCAGTCCCGCGCCCCCCGACACCGCACCCGCATCCACCTCGCCGCGCACTTCCCCGGCGTCAACAGCACCACCGTGTGGAGCGATCCGCGCTCCGGCAGCCAGATCGACTTCGACTCGTTCGAGCACCTCGCGCGCACCGCCGAACGCGGCAAATTCGATTTCTTCTTCCTGGCCGAGGGCCAGCGCCTGCGCGAACACCAGGGCAGAATCTTCGAGTTGGACGTGGCCGGCCGCCCGGACGCACTCACCGTGTTGGCCGCACTGGCCGCGATCACCGACCGGATCGGCCTGGCCGCCACCGCGACCGCCACCTACAACGAGCCGTACGAACTCGCCCGCAAGATCGCCTCGCTCGACCAACTCAGCGCCGGCCGCGCCGCCTGGAACGTGGTTACCTCGCCGGACGCCTGGACCGGGGAGAACTTCCGTCGCGGCGGCTTCCTGCCCCGCGAGGAACGCTACGAACGGGCCATCGAGTTCGTCGAGGCCGCCCGCACGCTGTGGGACAGTTGGGCCCCGGACGCACACGTGGCCGACGCCGAGGGCGGCGTGTTCGCGGCTCCCGGAGCGGGCCGATTCGACTACCGCGGTCGGCACTTCGCCATCGAGGGCCGCTTCACCGTGCCGCGCAGCCCGCAGGACCGGCCGGTGCTGATCCAGGCCGGCGACTCCGAGGACGGCCGCGAGTTCGGCGCCGCACACGCGGACGTGATCTTCTCCCGGCACGGCGAGTACGAGGCGGGCCGGGCCTTCTACGCGGACATGAAGGGCCGCGCGGCCCGACACGGGCGCAGCCCCGACGAGCTGAAGATCCTGCCCGCGGTGACGGCGGTGATCGGCGCCACCGCCGAGGAGGCCCACGACAAGGCCGCGTGGATCCGTCGGCAACAGGTCAGCCCGCAAAACGCCATCCAGTTCGTCGAACAGGTGTGGGGCCGAGACCTGTCCGACCTGGATCCGGACGGCCCGCTCCCGGACTTCGACCCGGTCACCGACGGCACCTCGATCGCCCGAGGCCGGGTCCGCACCGGCGGCGACCCGTTCGAGCTGGCCCGCGCCTGGCGCGAACTCGCGGCGGCCAAGGGCGGGTTGAGCCTGCGCGAGGTGGTGATCGAGGTGGCCGCCCGACAGACCTTCATCGGCACCGCCGAACACGTCGCGGACCGCATGGAGGTACACGTACGCGATGGCGCCGGCGACGGCTTCATCCTGGTACCGCACCTGACCCCCGCCGGCCTGGACGAATTCGTCGACCAAGTGGTGCCGATCCTCCAGGAACGCGGCGTCTTCCGCACCGAATACCAGGGCACCACCCTGCGCGAACACCTGCACCTGCCCGCGCCACGCCCGGCCGGCGCACACCGCACCGACGTGGCGGTGTGAGCACCCGAGCCCTGGACACCCGAGCCCGAAACCTCCGAGCCCGAAACCTCCGAGCCCGAAGAACCCGAACCCGAGCCCGAAACCTCCGAGCCCGGAGCAAGCGAACCCGAAGCCCCCGAGCCCGAAGCCTCCGAGCCCGGGGCGGGCGAACCCGCCCCGACCCGCACCGCCCGCCGCGCCGCCCGGATCAACTCCAGTCGTTGAGCGCGATCGACACACCCGAAGCCGCCGGACCACGACAGTGGCTCCGGTGGTTTCGGGCGATGTGGTCCAGCCGCAGGTTGTGACGGAACGCCGGGATCAGATGCAACCGCCGCGCATACGCCCACAGATGCGGGTGCGCGGCGAGCCGGTGCACGTCCTGGGCGTCCAGATGCCGCTTGTGCACCACGTCCAGGTGCACGAGCGTGGTCCACAGGTGCACGTCCGCCGCGGTGAGCGTGTCACCCAGCAGGAACGGGCGCGCCGCCAGCCGCCGTTCGGCCACCGCCAGGGTCGCCAGCACGGTGCTCATCGCCTCGGCCCGACGCGGGCCCGCCGACGCCCGGCCGGCCCGCTGCGCGGCATCGGTGACGTCCTCCTCGAACAGGGTGTGCAACGCGCACAGTTCCTCGCGCCGCTCGGCCGGATACAACGCGCCGCCGCCGCCGAAACCGGTGGCCAGGTCGCGCAGAATATGCGGCGCGTGGTTGCTGACGATGCGTCCGCTCCACCGATCCCACAACACCGGTACGGTCACCGGCCCGTCGTAGTGGTACTCGGTCGCCTCGTACGCCTCGCGCAGGAACGCGAACCCGCCGTTGGGGTCCAGGCCGTGGCCGTCCCCGTCCCGAAACGCCCAGCCGCGCCCGTCCCGGACCGGATCCACCAGCGAGGTGCCCACCACCTCGCCCAGGCCCGCCAGGTCGCGCGTGATGGCCACGCGCAACGAACGCGGGCAGGCCAGGCACAGGTAGAGGTGATAGCGATTGGCCTCGGCGCGGAAACCGGCGCCGATCCGGCTGCGGAAGCGCTGCATCGGCGGGCGGATGGTCTCCAGGCCCGGCAGCGGCGAACCCGAGTGGCGGACGCGGTAGCGCCCGTGGGTACGGAAGTCGATCGGTCCGGCGGCCTTCGGGGGTGTCGTGGACATACGGGTCTCCCTCGCGCAGGTCATGAGTGTGGCAACGGTCGAGGCGGCACGGCACGGCGTGGTCCGAACCGGATGCGGACGGACCGGTGGCGTGGAACTCAGACCGAGCGACAACTCGCACTGCACACGCGCAGGAAGTCGATGTGTCGGCGAATCAGGAGGTGGACGGCAATCAGGACCCGCGCCCTCGGCAATCCCGGGCGGGGGCCCGCGTGACACACGCAGCCGTCCATGGCTCGGATTATTCGCGCTCCGCACACGTCCCCGCAAGGGGCTCGCACCGATCTCCACCACCCGAGCGCCGCCCCCCACGGCCGCCCCAGCCCCAACCGTCCCGTGCCCCCACACCCACCAACCGGGCGGCCCTCACCGACCGGCACCGCCCGCCCGACCGCGACTTCAGGCGGCCTGCTCCCAGACCCGCGAAGGCAGCGCCGCCCGCAGCGCCGGCGCCACCTGGTCCGCGAACAACTCCAGGACCGCCCGCCGTTCCACCCGATCCAGCCCCTCCGTGCCGATCGCCTGCACCTGATGCCCGTAGGCCGCGTGATAGCGCCCGATCTTGTCCACGATCTGCGCCGGACTACCCACCAAAGCCGGGCCGTTGGCGATGTTGTCCTCCAACGACGTGAACGGCGAACGGTTGTGCTGCGCCGCAGCCGACCCGGCGAACGCGTCGTAGTACGGCCGATACCGTGCCAACGCCTCCTGCGACGTGGGCGCCACATAGCAGCCGCCCGCCCCCGACCCCACCACCGCGTCCGACGGATCGCGCCCGTACGCCGCCCAACGCTCGCGATAGTGGTCGATCAGGTCGGCGTACTTGGCCATCGGATGAAAGCCGTTCGCGGTGAACAACGGATCGCCCCACTTCGCCGCCAACTCGGTCGACGCCCGACTGGTCGCGCTGCCGTGCCAGATCACCGGCGCCCGCCCGTCCGCACGCGGGAACGGCCGCGGATAGGTGGTCACTTCGTGCAACGGACTGCGAAAGCGACCGGACCAGGTGACCCGCTCCTCGCTCCACAATCGGCGCAGCAACTCGAACTTCTCCTCCTGCAACCGCCACTGGTCGTCCTCGGCGAGCCCGAACAGCGGGAAATGCCGCGGATCGTTGCCCTTGCCGACCATCAGATCCAGCCGGCCCCGGGACAACTGGTCCAGCGTCGCGTAGTCCTCGGCGACCCGGACCGGATCCAGCACGCTGATCACGGTCAACGTGGTCAACAGCCGAATCCGCGAGGTGCGCTGCGCGACCGCCGCGAGAATCACCGGCGGCGCCGAGGACAGGAACGGCTCACCGTGCCGCTCGCCCACCCCGAACGCGTCGAAGCCCAACTCCTCGGCCAGCGCCGCCGTCTCGACCAACTCCGCCAACTGCTCGTGCGCCGGCGCCCGCTGCCCGGTGAGCGCGTGCGGGGCGTTGGCGCCCAAGGTGAACACCGCGAACCTCATGACACCGCTCCCAACGGTTGCGGGCGCCGGCGCCCGGGAATGGCCGCGATCAACTCGCGCGTGTACGGATGCGTGGGCGCCGAGAGCACCTGCTCGCAACTGCCCTTCTCGACCAGCCGACCGGCCCGCAACACCCCCACCCGATCGGCGATCTGGCGCACCACCGCCAGATCATGCGAAATGAACAGGTACCCGACCCCCAACTCGTCCTGCAGCCCGCCCAGCAGCTCCAGGATCTGGGCCTGGACCGAGACGTCCAGCGCCGACACCGGCTCGTCGCACACCAACAGATCCGGCTCCAGCGCCAACGCCCGCGCGATCGCCACCCGTTGCCGCTGCCCCCCGGACAACTCGGCCGGCTTGCGCCGCAACACGCCCTCCGGCAAAGCCACCTGGTCGACCAACGCCGCCGCACGGGCCCGCTGCTGCGCCCGGCTGCCGACCCGGTACGCGCGCAGCGGCTCCTCGACGATCTCGGACACCGTGAAGCGCGGATCCAGCGAGGCGTACGGATTCTGGTAGACCAACTGCATGCGTCGGCGCAACGCGCGCAACTCGGCGCGCCCGGGCCGGGTCGCATCGCGTCCCTCGATCAGGATCCGGCCTGCGGTGGGCGCCTCCAGCCCCAGGATCATCCGCACCGTGGTCGACTTCCCCGAACCCGACTCGCCGACCAGCGCGAACGTCTCGCCGCGGCGCACCGTGAACGACACGTCGTCCACCGCGCGCAGCGTGCGCGCACCCTCCTTGGTCCTGGGTAGCGCGAACTCCTTGACCAGCCCGGTCACGGTGAGCAACGGCTCGGCCCGCGGCACCGGTTCGCGCACCGGACGCGGACGCGCCCGACGGCTGGTCAGGCTCGGCGCGGCGGCGATCAACCGCCGGGTGTACGGGTGCTCGGGATCGGTCAGGATGCGCGCTGCCGGCCCCTGCTCGACCACCGTGCCCCCGGACATCACCACCACCCGCCGGGCACGATCGGCGGCCACACCCAGATCGTGGGTGATCAGCAACATCGCGGTGCCGTGCGCGTGGGTGAGCTCGTCGACGTGGTCCAGGATCTGCCGCTGCACGGTGACATCGAGCGCGCTGGTGGGTTCGTCGGCGATCACCAGCCGGGGCCGGCAGGCCAGCGCGATCGCGATCAGCACCCGCTGCCGCATGCCGCCGGACAACTCGTGCGGGAACTGCCGTGCCCGAAGCCCGGGTTCGGACAGACCCGCCTCGCCGAGCGCGGCCACCGCCCGCTCGGCCGCCGCCTTGCCGCTCGCCAGACCGTGCACGATCAGCGCCTCGGCGACCTGATCGCCGATCCGCCGGACCGGATTGAGCGAGACCATCGGATCCTGCGGGATGAACCCGATCGACCGCCCGCGCACCGCACGCAGCTCGCGCTCGCGCAGCGCCAGCAGATCACGCCCCTCGAACAACACCCGCCCCGCGCCCACCCGGCCACCGGACGGCAACAGGCCCACGATCGCATGCGCCGTGGTGCTCTTGCCGGAGCCCGACTCGCCCACCACGGCGACCACTTCACCCGCGCCCACGGTCAGGTCCGCCGAGGTCACCGCGTCCACCGGGCCGTTCGAGGTCCGATAGGACACCCGCAACCCCCGGATCTCCAACAGCGGACCGTCCCCGTCCGCCACCACCGACAGCGGGCCCTCCGCCCGATCCGGGCCCGCCCCGGCCCCGCCCCCGACCTCGGACCCACCCCCCGGCGAGCCCCCGGCGAGTCCCCGCAACGTCTCACTCATCGATCCTGCCCCCGCTCTCCGTCCAAGGCCCGCGAGATTCGGTTCGCGGACAACACCGTCGCCGCGATCACCAGGCCGGGAAATGTGGTCAACCACCACGCCGTGGCCACGAAGTTGCGCCCATCCGCCACCAGCACACCCCACTCCGGCGTCGGCGGCGGCGCCCCGAAACCCAGGAAGCTCAGCGCCGACACCGACAGGATCGCGATGCCGAACTCCAACGCCGCCATCACCAACACCGGCCCGGACGCGTTCGGCAACACATGCCGGGCCAAGATCCCGCCCGACCGCACCCCGCTCGCCCGCGCCGCCTCCACATACACCGACGAACGCACCCGCAACACCTCCGCCCGCATCACCCGGGCAAAGCCCGCGACACTGGCCACCCCCACCGCGATCGCCACCTTGGTGGTGCCGAACCCCAACGCCCCGACCAGCGCCAACGACAACAACAGACGCGGAATCGCCTGCAACACGTCGACCACACGCATCAACACGTCGTCCAGCCACCCCCCGAAGAACCCGGACGCCAACCCGAGCCCCCCGCCCACCACGAGCGCCACCGCCACCGCGACGAACGTCGCCCGCAACGACAACGAACTCGCGTGCACCACCCGGGTGAACAGATCACGCCCGAGCTGATCCGTGCCGAACAGGTGCTCCGCGCTCGGCCCCTGCAACTTGTCCCGCGGCGTGCCCACCAGCGGATCGCCGTCGGTGAACAAGCCCGGGAACAACGCCGCGAGCAACACCAACGCGAACACCACCAGCGACAACAACAACCCGGGCCGGCGCAACACGAACCGCAGATGCCCACGCGCGGCGGGCAACACCTCCGTCGCAAAACCGGCGGCCATCGTCACACCGTCCTTCCCACCCGCGGATCCAGCACCGGATACAGCAGGTCCACCGCCAGCGCGACCACCACGAACACCAGCGCCGCCAGCAACACCACGCCCTGCACCACCGCCACGTCCTGGGTGTCCACGGCGGCGGCCGTCAACCGGCCGATCCCGGCCCGGGAGAACACCGTCTCCACCACCACCGACTCCACCAGCACATTCCCCGACACCACCGCCGCCAGCGTGAGCGCCGGCAACGACGCGTTGCGCAACGCGTGCCGCAGATGGATCCGCACCCGCCCCGCGCCCTTGGCCCGCGCGGTCTCCACATACGGCTCGGCCAACGCGGTGGTCATGCTCTTCGCCAACACCTGCGCGATCATCGCCCCCGCCGGCAACGCCAACGTCAACGCCGGCAACACCAGACTCTCCCAGCCCTCGTTGCCCATCGCCGGCAGCAGCCCCCACTGAAAGGACACCACCTGCACCAGCAACAACCCCACCCAAAAGCCGGGCATCGAGATCCCGATCGCGGGCAACGACAACAACACCTGACGCAGCGCCCGCAGCCGGGTGAACGTCGCGGCCAACGCCACCCCGGCACCCCCGAACACCGCCAGCAGCATCGCCACACCCGTCAACGCCAGCGTCTGCGGCAGCGCGTCCACGATCGTGCGCGCCACCGGCGCCCCGGTCTGCGCCGACGTGCCCAAGTCACCCGTCAGCGCGTCGCCCAGCGCACGCACGTACTGCACATGGACCGGATCGTCGAGCCCGTGCGCACCGCGCACCGCGTCGATCTGCTCCTGGGTGGCGGTGCCCTCCAAACCACCCAGCTTGATCGACAACGAATCACCCGGCAGCAGATACAACACGACGAACGACACGGTGAACGCGGCCCACAACACCACCACCGCCTGCAACGACCGACGCACCAGATAGCCGCGCATCAGCTGCTCACCCAGGTGTCGTGGAACTGCAGGCGCGAGGACGCCTCGAAGCCCAGCCCGTGCACCCGGGGACCGAGCCCGTGCACCTGGGACAACTCGAACAGGGGGATCACATAAGCCCGTTCGGCCACGATCCGCTGCGCCTGGGCGACCTTGGCGTTGCGCTGCGCCGGATCCAGGCTCTGCGCCTGGTCGTCCAGCACGGTGTCCAGCTCGCCGGAGGCGATCTTGAGCCGGTTGACCGTCTTCGTGCTGAACAGCGTGCGCAGGATGTCCGGATCCGAACGCGTGACGTTGTAGTACGCGAAGTCGTAGTCGCCCGCGGCCTGCACCTGGTTCTGTTCACCGGGGGCGAGCTTGCGCAACCGCAGATCCACGCCCACCTTGCGCAGTTCCTGCTGGACCAGCTCCAGGACCGACTGACTGGCGTTGAACAGCGGCGCGAAGATCACATCCACGCTGAGCCGGCGCCCGTCCTTGACCCGCACACCGTCCGAACCGACCTTCCAACCGGCCTCGTCCAACAGCCGCTTGGCGCCCTCCGGGTCGTGGCCCAGTTGCGCCGACAGGTCGACCCAGCCGGGCGTGACCGACGCCAGCGGCGAAGTCGCCGGCCGGTACTTGGGGGTGAGTACGGTCTGCGCCAACTCCGGCCGGTTCACCGCCTTCTGGATCGCCTGCCGGACCGCCTCCTCGGCCAGGATCGGTCGGGACACGTTGGCCTGGAGGTTGAACACGACGCCCGGATTGGGTCGGGTCAGCACCGTGTACCCGGAGGCGAACCGCCCCTCGTCCTGCGGCTGCACGTCGCTGATCGCGTCCACCTGAGCGGACTCCAGGCTGCCCGCGCGCACGCCGGACTCGGGCACGATCTTGAACAGCAACCTGTCCAGATACGCCTCGCCCGGATGGGCGAACAACGAGGATCCCCAGGCGTAGCCGGACCGCTTGGCCAACTCCACGCTCTGGTTCGGCTTGTAGGAGCGCAGCGTGAACGGTCCGGAGCCGACCAGATCGCCCTGGCAGCGCTGCTCGGCGGTCTTGGCCAAGGTGGCGGGGGAGAGCAGCCCCAGCGACATGGTCGAGGTGGCCTGGAGGAACTGGGCGCTGGGCGCGGCGAATTCCACCCGCACGGTGGTCGGGTCGAGCACGGTGGTGCCCCGGTATCCGGTGAGGTAGCTGCCCGCGATGGTGGCCTTGGCACCCAGCGCGACCACCCCGTCCAGGTTGGCCTTGACCGCCGCGCCGTCCAGCGGCGCGCCGTCGGCGAAGGTGACGCCCGGGCGCAGGTGGAAGGTGAACCGGGTGGCCTGCGGGTCCACCTCCCACGAGGTGGCCAGCCACGGCTTTATCTCGCCGGTCCTGCCGTCCTGGTCGGTCAGCGAGTCGACGATCTGGCGGCCCACGTTCAGGCTCGCGTTCGCGCCGAACTGCTGCGGATCCAGGCACGTGGGGTCGGCGGCCAGCGCGAAGGTGAGCGTGCCGCCGGACCGCGGCGGGCCGACCTCGGCCGAGTTCGCCGCCGTGTCGCCGGCGCCGTTGCAGGCGCCGGCCAGCAGCGCGAGGGCCGCCATGGCGGCGCCGGTGCCGGCGGTGCGGCGCAGTCTTCGAGGAGGGGAGGAGGCGGCGAATACCGAAAAGCGCATGTGAATCTCCGGGCATGGCGAATTCACGCGGCGGCGCGCGTGATTTCGGGCAGGAATAACCGTCGATTCGCGGCGCGCACGCGAAGCGTCGCAAGCGACGCGAGTGACGCGGACGACGTGGAAGAAAAGGACGCGTCAGAAAACGCGCCGGCGCGGGACGCGGCGAATCGAGGCAGGAGTCGTGAAACGGCGGGCGGACGGCCGACCGGCGATCACGAGGATCGCCGGCGAGCGTCCGGCGGCGGAGCAGCCCGGTCCGCGGGGATCAGCGGATGCGACAGGCCGAGCTGTGCACGCGGCCGAAATCGACATGCCGGCGGGTACACAGGGGAGTTCGCGGACGGCGCACGGCCGCACCGCAGGGCGCGACGGCCTCGACCCGCCGAGAGGAGACTCCCGGCGGGGAGGCGGTGACCGGCACCACGAGCGTCATGACGTCCTTCGACAACAATGGATCGATATCTGCGACTGCGTGAGCCTATCGAGTCATCCGTCGAGGCAACAAGTGCTTATTCCGCTTTTCGGCCGGGGTCGGCCGGAAATCGCCCTACGGCACGTCCGAGGAATGCCCCGGAAAGACGTGCGCGGACGGATCGACCACGGTCATCGCGTTGTTGACCGCGGTGGCCGCCTCCCCGAATCCGGTGGCGATCAGCTTGACCTTGCCGTCGTAGTCGACGATGTCACCGGCCGCGAAGACCCGGGTCAGGTTGGTGCGCATCGCCTGATTGACCAGGATGTGCCGCTTGCGCTGCTCCAGGCCCCAGTGCGTCATCGGGCCCAGGTCGGCGATGAAGCCCAGCGCGGCCACCACCGCCTGCACCGGGAGGGTACGCACCGCGCCGTCGGCCTTGGCGACCACGTCCGCGGCCCGTACCTGTCCGTCGCCGTGCAGCACGGTGACCTCGGCGGAGGTGATCACCTCGGTGGTCGACTCCAGCACCCGGCGCACGGTGTGCTCGTGCGCGCGGAACTTGTCCCGCCGGTGCACCAGTGTGATCGACTTGGCGATCGGCTCCAGGCTGGTCGCCCAGTCGAAGGCCGAGTCGCCGCCGCCCACGATCAGCACGTCCAGCCCGGCCAGATCGGCCAGGCGCGGTACGAAGTAGCGCACCCCCTCGCCGGTGAACGCGTCGGCGGCGGGCAACGGGCGGGGGCTGAAGGTACCGATCCCGCCACTGATGAGCACCACCTTGGCCCGCACCACCAGGCCGCTCGCGCAGGTGATCGTGACGCCGTCGTCGTCCTGCGCCAACTGCTCGGCGCGATGGCCGAGCAGATAGTTCGGCTCGAACGGCGCGGCCTGCTCGACCAGCGCGTCGACCAGGTCCTGACCCTTGATCGCCGGGAAGCCCGCGACGTCGTAGATCATCTTCTCCGGATACATCGCGGAGATCTGCCCGCCGGGCTCGGGCAGCGAGTCCAGGAGCACGGTGCGCAGGCCCCGAAAGCCCGCGTAGTAGGCGGCGTACAGGCCCGTCGGGCCCGCACCGATGACGAGCAGGTCGGTGTCGACGGTGGAGGACACGCACGCTCCTTCCCGAGCGGGGTTGCCCGGACCCTAGCCCAACGGTGCGCAGGCTTCTTCGAGTTCGTGCCCCGCGTCACACGAACGGAAGCACCGACCCGGCACGAGCTCGCCCAACCACGGGCAAATGTCCGTACGGCGGCGTATGGAAGCGATGGAACTTGTTCTCATCCGGCCCGCCGATCGTTAGGGTCCGGTTCATGGAGAACACCTGCGCGCCGCCCCGCTCGGCCGACGCCCCGGCACGGATCGCGGACGCCAGGGGTTTAGACCACGCCCGGACCCGGCTCCCCGGCCTGCCGACGCGGCCCGGCGACACCCGCGGCGCCCTCGCCCCGACGCGAGAGCGCCCCGCCCGGAGCGCCATCGGGACGACCGGCCGACTCACCCTCGACGGCGCCGCCGAACACGTGTGCGGCAAACTGGCGGCGTTCGCGGAACCGGTCGGCTCCGAAGCCGTCCTGCGGCCCCTCGGTTTCGACCCGGTGCGCGAGCCCGCCGCGTTCGCCGCGGTCGTCCCACCGTCCTGATCCGCTCCGACCCCGTTCGAGTCCCGCACGACCGCGAGGATGCACCATGACCCTGTTCCCCGGCAGGGACACCGACGTCACCACCGCCGTCGCCGCTCTGCTGGCGAAGTGCCGACTGTCGATACCCCGCACCTGGATACTCACGGCGCTCGACTACGCCTGGCACGACGAACGCCCCGTCGTGGTCGTGCGCCACCAACCCGCCACCCATCCGCACCCGGGCGGCCCGCACGCCAGCGTGGTGGTGGACCGCGCGGACGGCACGCTGTTGGGCTGGACCCGGCTGGACGGCCCGCGCCCGGGCCCGCTGCCCGGAACCGAGGAAGCGCACGCCGCCGCCGAGGCGTTCTGGCACAACGTGGACCCGCTGCACGCCGAGGGATTGACCGTGCAGTGGGTCGCGCAACACGACGAGACCATCGGGACCGCGGCCGGCCGGGCCACCTCGGTGAGCGGAATGCGGGTCAACGCGCGTCACATCAACGGGCTCTACACGTGGGCGGTACTCGCCGGGGACCTGTCCGTGCTCACCTACGAGCGCGACGTGCAATGGGACGAACGGGCCGCCCGCCGGCGCACCCAGATGTGGCTGCACGACCGCTGGCGCGCGGCCGTGGACGGCACCGCGCCCGCACCCGGCGCGCCGTACGCCCCCGCCCGACGCTGAAGCCGGATCCGCCGAACGCGCGGAAAATTTCGGCAAGTTCGGCAAAGCCCCAGCTCACGCGGGCCCTTCGGGGCCCGCGTGTGGCATTTCCGGCCTCGGGCGGCATGGTTGGTCCAGACCATTTTGGTACAGACCATTGACCCCTGGTCCAGACCTTTCCTACTCTCACTGGGACCTGCGGTGGGGTGAGCGTCGAATCGTTTCCCCACCGGGAGGTGCCACGTCCCCGTATGTCTGGCCCCACTCGAGGAGCACCCTTGAGCACAGGAACCAAACGACGCACCACCCTGTCCCGGCGCACCCTGGTCGCCATGATGAGTGCACTGCTGCTCCCCCTGGCAGCGATGGTCGGCCTCGCGTCCCCCGCACAGGCCGCCGACACCACCGCCACGTTCGTCAAGACCTCCGACTGGGGCTCCGGCTTCGGCGGGAGCTGGACGATCAAGAACACCGGCACCGCGGCGATCACCTCGTGGACCCTGGAATGGGACTTCCCCGCCGGCACCGCCGCCGGCTCCTTCTGGGACGCCACCGTCACCCGCACGGGCGACCACTACTCCGCCAAGAACGTCGGCTGGAACGGCGCGGTCGGCCCCGGCGCCTCGGTGACCTTCGGCTTCAACGGCACCGGCCCCGGCAACCCGACCGGCTGCAAGATCAACGGCGGCTCGTGCGACGGGGGTCCCACGAACCCCGGTGACAACCCGCCCTCGGCCCCCGGCGCGCCCGTGGCGAGCAACGTCACCGACAACGGCGTCAAGCTGACGTGGACCGCGGCGACCGACGACCACGGCATCAAGAACTACGACGTGCTGCGCGGCGGCAGCAAGATCGCCACCGTCACCACGCCCACCTACACCGACAGCGGCCTGGCCGCCGGCACCGACTACTCCTACAGCGTGGTCGCCCGGGACACCGTCGACCAGACCGGCCCGGCCAGTGCCGCGGTCACCGTGCACACCACCGGCGGCGGAGGCAACGGCGGCAGCGCCGTCAAGCTCGGCTACTTCACCAACTGGGGCATCTACGGCCGCAACTACAACGTGAAGAACATCGTCACGTCCGGCTCGGCCGCCAAGATCACCCACATCAACTACGCCTTCGGCAACGTCCAGGGCGGCAAGTGCACCATCGGCGACTCCTACGCCGACTACGACAAGGCCTTCACCGCGGATCAGAGCGTCAGCGGCGTGGCCGACAACTGGGAGCAGCCGCTGCGCGGCAACTTCAACCAGTTGCGCCAGCTCAAGGCCAAGTACCCCAACATCAAGATCCTGTGGTCGTTCGGCGGCTGGACCTGGTCCGGCGGCTTCGGCCAGGCCGCGGCCAACCCCGCCGCGTTCGCCGAGTCCTGCTACAACCTGGTCGAGGACCCGCGCTGGGCCGACGTGTTCGACGGCATCGACCTGGACTGGGAATACCCCAACGCGTGCGGCCTGACCTGTGACACCAGCGGCGCGGCCTCGATCAAGACGCTGCTCGCGGCCACCCGGGCCAAGTTCGGCGCGAACAACCTGGTCACCGCGGCGATCACCGCCGACGCGTCCTCCGCGGGCAAGATCGACGCGGCCGACTACGGCGGCGCGTCCGCGTCCGTCGACTGGTACAACGTGATGACGTACGACTTCTTCGGCGCCTGGGACGCCAAGGGCCCCACCGCCCCCCACTCGCCGCTGACCTCGTACACCGGCATCCCCAAGGAGGGCTTCAACTCCGCCGACGCGATCGCCAAGCTCAAGACCAAGGGCGTACCGGCGAGCAAGCTCCTGCTCGGCGTCGGCTTCTACGGCCGAGGCTGGACCGGAGTGACCCAGGCCGAACCCGGCGGCACCGCCACCGGCGCGGCCCCGGGCACCTACGAGGCCGGCATCGAGGACTACAAGGTCCTCAAGAGCAGTTGCCCCACCACCGGCACCATCGCCGGCACCGCCTACGCCAAGTGCGGGAGCAACTGGTGGAGCTACGACACCCCGGCCACCGTCACCTCCAAGATGAGCTGGGCCAAGGCGCAGAACCTGCGCGGCGCGTTCTTCTGGGAGTTCAGCGGTGACACCACCAACGGCGAACTCGCGGCCGCGGTCCACAACGGCCTGAGCTAGCCCCAGAAGACGCGGCCACGAACGCGGCCGCCTTCACCGCTTCGTGACCGCAAGGTCGTGGCCGGGCCCACCGGGGTGCCCGGTCACGACACCACGAACGGAACCGTCGTCCACCGGCGCGGACGGCGGCTCCGGCACAGACCGGGCGGGGGGGGGGCCCGGGCCCCCCCCCCCCCCCCCCCCGGGCCCCCGGGCGCCCCCCCCCCCCCCCCCGA
>NZ_JBHZAV010000165.1:0-20410 GCF_042754445.1 Embleya sp. NPDC059213 | reverse complement strand
TAAAACCCACATCAAAACGCGGTGCTCGCGCCGTATGCGCCCGGGCGGCCCGGGGCGCCCGGGCGGGGGGGCCGCCCGCGCCCGGCCGCGCGGGGGCGGTGGCGGCCGCGCCCGAGGCCGGGCACCGCAGGTCACCGCGCAGGTCGTGGGCGAGACACGGTCCTACCTGGCGAGTTCGGCCGGCCGGTCGAGCCGCGTCAGCTTCTGCGGATTCCGCACCACGTAGACCCGGGTGATCCGCCCGTCCTCCACCACCAGGCTCACGGTGGACGGCTCGCCGTCGAGGTCGAGACGGCCTGCGGGCTCGCCGTTGAGCCAGACGGCCGTGGTCTCCAGCAGCGCCGACCGGTTCGCCCGCGCGAGCACCGCCGCCACCGTCTCGACCCCGTGGATCGGGGCCAGAGCGGCGGCCGCGATTCCGCCGCCGTCGGTGATCAGGACCACGTCCGGCGCCATGACCTCCATCAGCTCCCGCAACTGCCCGGTCTGGAGTGCCCGCAGGAAACGGGCCACCACCGCCTGCTGTTCGGACCGGCTCACCTGTACGCGTGGTCGCCGGGCCGCCACATGGTCGCGGGCCCGACGTGCGATCTGCCGTACCGCGGCCGAGGTCTTGCCGATGGCCTCGGCGATCTCGCCGTACGGCACGTCGAAAACCTCGCGCAGTACGAACACCGCCCGCTCCGTCGGCCCGAGCGTCTCCAGCACGGTCAACATCGCCATCGAGACGCTCTCCGCGAGTTCGACGTCCTCGGCCACGTCGGGGCTGGTCAGCAGCGGTTCCGGCAGCCACTCGCCGACGTACTCCTCGCGGCTGCGCGACAACGTCCGCAAACGATTGAGGGCTTGCCGGGTGACGATCCGGACCAGGTACGCCTGCGGATCGCGCACCTGGGACCGGTCCACATCGGCCCACCGCAGCCAGGACTCCTGGAGTACGTCCTCCGCGTCGGACGCCGACCCGAGCATCTGGTAGGCGACCGTGAAGAGCAGGCCGCGGTGGGTGACAAACGGGTCGTCGATCATGCGTTCGACGCTACCCCGGACGGCTGGGGGGCGGTGGCGAGCGGGATCTCGCAGGTGTCGGAGAAACCCTGCGACCTGATCCCGTGGGCGACGTTGTTCCTGGTGGCCATGTTGACGAAGGCGATGTAGGCGGTGAGTTCGACCATCGCCGGGGCACCGAGCCGGTCGATCAGGCTCGCGTGCATGTCGTCGGTGACGGTCGGCGGGGTGGTGGTCATGGCCTCGGCGTACGCCAGGACGTCCCGCTCCAGCGGGGTGAACACGTCCGACTCCCGCCAGCGCGGCACCTGGCTCGCCTTCGTCGGGTCCAGGTTCTGGTTCAGGGCCTGGAAGTAGCCGACGTCCAGACACCAGGCGCAGCCGACCTGCGCCGCGACGGCCATGTGCGCGAACGACTTCAGGCCCGCGTCGGCCGCGTCCCACGCGGCCAGCTTGGCGGAGAACTCCAGGTTGGCGGTCGCGACCGCGGGGCTGTGCCACACCACCTCGACGGGCTCGGCGACCGTGCCGAGCTGCCGGACCATGTTCTCGCGGAGCTCGTCGGGGAGTTCCGCCTTCGGGACGCGTAGCGTCATGATGTCCTCCTGGGACGATCTCTGCCGGCGTTTGCCGGTCGAACATGAAGACACCGCCCGGGCTGCGGGCGTGACATCGAGTCCGGCGACCGTGTTGCGGGGCGAGGTCGGCACCCGTGCGGTTGCCGCCGCGATACCGAATTCCCAAGCACGAAGCACACGTTCCTCGTCACGCCCGGTGTGGACCCACAGGCCGAGGCCGCCGGGCGGAGGTCCTCACGTTCCCGCGTGCGCCCTGGCGAAGCGGGCGGGAAACACGCACCCCGGCCGCCCGGAGCGGGACACCTCGCCGCGGACTCGACCGGCACCGCCTCGACACCACAGACTTCGACCGACACGGGCCATGGCCACCACGCACCCAGGAGGACGACACAGTGAAGCGCATCGGCATCATCGGGGTAGGCGAAATCGGCCGGGCCATCGTGACGGGCCTGTGCGACGGGACCGACGAGTCGCCGGAGGTGTTCCTCTCCCCACGCGGCGCCCGAGCCGCCGCGGAGTTGTCCGAGCGCTTCGAGGGTGTACGAGTGTGCACCGACAACCAGGAGGTGGTGGACCGCTCCGAGATGATCGTCATCGCCGTACGTCGCCACGACCGGCACGAGGCACTCGCCGGCCTGGAGGTGGACGACGGCACGATCGTGGTCAACGTGATGGCCGGGGTCGGCAACGACGACCTGCGCCGGACGCTCCGCACCGGCGCCCCGCTGGTCCGAGCCATCCCGCTGCCGACCATCCGCGAACGCCGCTCGGTCACGGTGGTGCACCCCTCGCACCCGGCGGTCGACTCCTTCTTTGCCCGGATGGGCGGAGCGCTCCCCGTCGCGGACGAGGCCGCCTTCGACGTCCTCTCCGCGTTGACCGGGACGCTCACCACCCACTACGCGTATCTCGCCACGCTCGCCTCTTGGGCCGCCGGCCACGGCATAGCCCCCGGCGACGCCGAACGCTACGTCCGCGGCCTCTTCCAGGGCGTGGGCCGCTCCCTGGGGGACGAGACCCGTTCCCTGGACGAACTCGCGGCCGACCACGAGACACCGAACGGGAGCAACGAACGCATCCGCACCACCTGGTTCGACCCGGCCAACTCCCAAGCCCTCACGACGACCCTCGACGACCTGCTCGCCGACCTCACCACATAGGCCCGGTCCCGGCCACGGCGTCACCCGACCACGGTGTCGCGGGCGGGGCCCGCCGCACCTGCGGCCGACACGGCCGGTCCGGAGTCCCCGCGAGCGACTCCGGACCCTGCCCGACCGCGGCAGTCGCCGAGCGGTCGGTGGCCCGCCCCGGCGGACGGAGGCTCAGTCGAGGGGCAACGCGCGTACCCAGGTCCGGTGTTCGTCCAGGTGTTCGTCCACCGCCAGGTTCGATTCCGCCAGTATCGCCTCGAACTCCCGGTCCGTCAGCGGGCGGCAGCGGAACTCGTGTACCCAGCGCGCGTCCGGGAATTCGTATTCGATGCGCACCGCGCGCACCCCGTCCCCGATCGGATCGGAGGCGAGGATGCTCACGGAACCGCCGGGGTGTCGGCTGATTCGGGGCAACTCGTCGTGCCAGCCGATGCCTTCGCGCTGGATCAGCACCACCCCACCGTCCGCGACGTGTGCCCGACAGGCGTCGAGCATCGCCCGGCAGGATTCGGGCTCGACCGTGTGCACCAGATAGGAAGCCAACAACACGACGTCGAAGCGCTCCTCGAGCCGCAAGTCCTCGATCGTGGACAGTATGGTCTTCGCCCCGCGCACCCGATCGAGCATCTCCGGCGACTCGTCCACCGCCGTGACCTCCCACCCGCGCTCGACCAACGCATGGGTCACCCGCCCGGCCCCACAGCCGAGTTCGAGCACGGTGCGGGCCCCCTCACGGGCGCCCAGCGCGATCATGTCCGGCTCCTCGCGCACCTTCAGCCGGTCCCACATGTCCACGGCACACCCGTCCGGCGTGAACGCCCCGGGCCCCTCGCCGCGATACCCCTCACGAATACGCGCCATGACCGATCCCTTCCCCCGAACGACCCCCGGTCGCTCACGAAACGGACAGCAACGCGCCCACCCAAACCGTTCCCACCCGGAGCTGTCAACGGTTTCGACACGGTGCCGGCCGACCACGAGGGTGCCGACCGGGGTGCGTTCGGGTCTCCGCGGCGCCGCCGGGGTGTCGGTCGCCGGGACCGACCACCGATGACCGGTCCCGACGAGCCAAACACCGCAGGGACGCGGACCCGACGCCGCGCGTCCTGCCCGCACCCGGAGCGAGCACCCCCCGGGCGTCGGGGCGCGGTGCCGGGGATGCGGGCCGCGGTCGTACGCCTCTTGTGATTTCGAAGGCCCTGCGCTTCACTGCGAGACATTGTCTCAGATTGAACTTTGTCTCGACAGGGAACGGGTGCGGGCCGCGCCACGCCCGCCGGCCGCCTCACCCGGCCCCGGGCACCTTGTCCGCACCCGATCCGGCAACTGGTCTGGTCGCACCCGACCATCAAGCACTCCTACTTCAAGAACGCCGACGGCGAGGTCTACACCGCCGGCCCCTGGCGCCTCGTGGACTACTGGAACTGGACCAAGGGACCGGACCTCGACGACTACCTCGTCGACTGACCCACCACGGCAAGGCCGATCACCCTGCCGCGTAAGCCACTTGCCGGCCCCGCACCCCTCGGTCTCCCCGCTCGTCGGCGCGTGAGCCGACGACCGGGGACCGTCGGTGACGGCCCCTGCCGGTAGGATCGGCTCGGCAGACGGGTGGGCAAGAGGCGGGGTGAGGGATGGCCGGCCGGGTCACGGCAGTCAGCTCCAACGCGACGTACTCGTTCGGCAAACCCAATCGCGAGTCCGTCACCCTGCTCGCCGGCCTCGGCGTCGAGGGGGATGTCCACGCGGGTGAGACGATCCGCCATCAGTTCCGGATGACCTACGAGCCGGATCTGCCCAACCTGCGCCAGGTCCACCTGATGCACGACGAACTCTTCGACGAACTCGCGCTCAAGGGCTTCGCCGTCGCCGCGGGCCAACTCGGGGAGAACATCACCACCCGCGGCGTCGACCTCCTCGGCCTGCCCACCGGCGCCCTCCTGCACCTGGGCGACAAGGCGGTGCTCGAGGTGACGGGACTGCGCAACCCGTGCGCGAAGATCAACGACTTCCGCAAGGGCCTGCTCGGCGAGGTCTTCGCCCTGGACCCCATCTCGGGAGACTTCACCTTCAAGTCCGGAATCATGGCCGTGGTCCGCCATGGCGGCCCGGTCCGTCCGCACGACCCCATCGAGGTCGAACTCCCACCCACCCCGCACCACCCCTTGGAGCGCGTCTAGCGCAGAGGCGTTCTGCACACGGTCCGATGGTGGAGGGCGGTCCGGCGTCGGAGGCGACTGCGACCATCGGGTGCATGACCATGACCGAACGTGATCGTGAGGACGACTGGCTCGACTTCCTCGCGCGTTGGAGCGCCGAGTGGGCGGACGCGCAGGACCCCGACGAGCTCGAAGGTGACGATCTGGCGGCGTGCCGGGGTCGGTGGTTGGGCTTCCCCGGCGCCGACGAGGAGCGGCTGACCGCGCTGGAGACGCGGATCGGTCGACGCCTGCCGCCCTCGTACCGCTCGTTCCTCGCGCTCACCGACGGGTGGCTGAACGCGGGGGACTTCGTGATGCGACTGGCCGGTACGGCCGAGGTGGCGCCGCTGGACGAGGCGGAAGCCGAGCGGTACACGGGCTGCGACGGTTACCTCGGGGACGGCGAGGAACCCACCGAGGAGGACATCCACCGCTCCCGCTTGTGGCACCGGGCCCTGCACATCGACGCCGAGGCGGACGCGGGCATCCTGATGCTCGACCCGGGCGACGTCGGCCCGGACGGCGAATGGGCGGTCTACTCCTGGCACAGTTGGAAGGCCATGCCCGCGGAGCGCTTCGATTCCTTCCGCGCCTTCATGCACGACAAATACCGGGAGTTCCACGCCCTGGCGGCCGACGGCGGCATGGTCAACGACACCACCCGAGCGCTGGACGCGGAGCTGGAGCAGGCTCGCGAGGACGTGCTCGCCGGGCAATGGCAGCGGACGGTCGACGTCTTCGCGCGCGCCGAGCGGTTCGGTCGCCCCGGCGCGTGCGAACTCGGCGGCCAACTGGAGGCGTTCCTCGGACGGGACGACGCCTGGTCGAGGGTGTACCACCTGCCGACGAACCCGGCCCATCGGACCGAGACGTTACCGGCGCGCCTGGCCCGGGAGATCCGCCACCCGTGGCGACGGCCACTGGAGGTGGTCGAGGAACAACCGGTCGAGGTGCGCGAGTTGGCCCGAAGCATCGCCGACGGCGGCTTCGTCTACGAGCCCGCCGGCCCCTTCGGCGCGGTGGTGCTGCGGGCGCGTGAGGCGGCGCGGAGGGGCGACACCGACGGGGCCTGGCGGGTGCTGCGCGACGGCCTCGCGCAGTGGATCCCGCCCGCCAGGGACGTCGTGGCGCCGGTCGGTCTGCTCGCGGATCCGCTGCTCGCCCCGGTGATCACGCCGGAGCGCGGCCGGGAGTTGCTCGCCACACCCCGCGCGGGCCGTGCGGGTGTGCCGCCCGAGCCGGTGCCCGACCGGGACCCCGAGGGCCTGGACTGGCTCGCCGGGGAGACCTGGCCCTTCCGCGGCGGCTATCGCTTCGTGCTGGTCGAGGGCATCGAACCGGCGCGGCTCGTGGACCTGTTCGGCCATGAGGAGCAGAACGGGCTGGCCGCCCCCGCCACTTCGAACGAGCTCAACGAGCGCCGGAGGCAGTCGGAGCACCGGCGCTCCGCCGATCCGTGGGACGACCGCGCCGTGATGGTGGTGGGCCGGACGGGGGCGCCGGGGTGGGGCTTCGCATTCGCTCCCGAGTCCGCCGGTCCCGACGCGGACCGGTTGCGGAGCCCGGCCGCCCGGGCCTCGCGGTCCGCTTCGGGAGCGCGGGCCGTGGTGGTGTGGTGCGTCCCCGGTTCCCGCCGGGAGGACGGCGGGCCCTGGGAGCCGCCGGCCTTCCACCTCTCGATGGCCCGGGACGGCGAGATCGGGTACGCCCTCACCGTGACGATGCCGCCGGACTTCGGGTCGACCGAGGACAGGCCGCCACGGGCGCCGATCGTGGACCGTGTCGGCACGCTGCCCCGGGCGTTCGATCCGGACCCGATGCTCGCCGAGGTCGCGGCGGTCGGGTCGGCGAAGCGCGAGCGGTGCCCCGGCGAGGAGCACATGTTCCGGGCGATCGCCGAGGAGTTCGGGGTCACCTTGCCCCGCCACGCGCTGCTTCGCGGCCGACTGCACTCCTTCGAGACCGTCGGTTGGTCTCGCAGGCCCCGGCACGGCGACACTTGGCTGAGCATCGAGGGCGTTCGATAGCACGAGGTCCCCGGTCGAACGCGCCGAAGCACCCGCCGAGTTCGGGTTCCGGTCTCCGCTCGGGGTCGACTCCGCCCCCGGATCCGGGGGCGGACTCGACCCGACGCACGCATCCCGCCGCCGGTTCACACCCCTGCGAGGGACGCCGCAGTACCATGTGCGGCGAACCGCATCCGCGACGCGATCGCCCGGACGGAAGAGGCCGAACCACATGACAGCGGAGTCGCCGGCACAGACCGTTCAACGCTTGTTCCCGTTGTTGGCCGAGGGCAGGACCGCAGAGGCGGCGGGATTGTTCGCCGACTCGGTGTCGTTCTCGATTCCGCACCCGCCGGGCATTCCATGGGTACCGGAGGTCGACTCGGCCGACGGCATGCGCACGTTCTTCGAACTGCTCCGGACCCACGTGCGGGCCAAGGAGTTCGACCTCCACCAGGTCGTCGCCGAGGGCGACGACGTGGTTTTCATCGGGCGGATGGTCTCCGAGGTCCGGAAGACGGGCCGCGACATCGACACCGCGTTCGCCCTGCACACCACGGTCCGAGATGGACGGATCACCCGCTACCACCTCTACGAGGACAGCTACGCCGTGGCGCGGGCCTACTTCGACGACTGATCGCCCGGACGGACCCGCGGCCCGGCGCGAGCGTCGACGGTCGCGGCGCCGACGGCGTGGCGTCATCGGAGCTGCGGACTCCATTCGAAGAGCAGGATGGTCGCGTCGTCCCGTAGTCGGTTGCGTTGGTAGTCCAAAATGGCGTGGATGAGCAGCCGCAGCACCTCCGCCGGCCGCTGTCCGGCGGAGGAGGAGCGGATGATGAAGTCGGTGAACCGGTCGAGGCCGAACTCCGCACCGTCCGCGTCGCGAGCCTCCACCACACCGTCGGTGTAGAGCAGGACACAATCGCCCGGTTCCAGGGTCGTCTCGTGGATCTGTCGGGCCGCCGGGGCGAGTGGACCGGCCAGGCCGATCGGCGGCTGAGGGGGGCTCTCCAACGCCCGGCCGAGCACCCGCCTGGCCCGGATCAGCAGCGGTGGGGGATGACCGCAATTGACCCAGCGCAGCACCCCGGTCTCGGCGTCGAGCCGACACAGCACCCCCGTGCAGAAGTGGTCCGGCAGCCACCGGGCGAGCGCATGGTCGACGGAGTCGACGACATCGGCCAGATCGGCACCGCCCCGGCGGGCGTTGCGGGCCGCCGCCATGGCGACCGACGTGGTCAGGCCGGCAGTCAGATCGTGACCCATGGCGTCGAGGATCATGGTGTGCAGGATGTTCTTGACCACCGAGTGATCGAAGGCGTCGCCCGCCACGTCGTACGCCGGTTCCAGGACCGCGGTCGAAACACACCTGCTGCTGCCGATGGTGCGCGGTGGCAGGAAGGCCCGCAGCATCTCGGCGGGCATCGCCATGGTCGCGGTGCGGGTGCGGGCGGCGAGCCAGTCGCTGTAGGCGCGCTTCGAGGTGATCAGCATGGCGAACACGTGGGCCAGCATCCGGCTGCGACGCATGCGCACCCCGTCGAGCGAGGCGGTCCGCACCGCCAGCACGCCCAGCCGCTCCGCGCCGTCGACCAGAGGCATCCAGAGGAGCAATCCGTCCTCGGCCCCGACCACCTGCACGGAGACCGTGCGGTACGCCCAGCCGGCCGAGGAGTGGTCCACCGGCAGCGACTCCTGGGCCTCGTCGAGTGGGATGAGCAGTTGTTGCTGGAGGTCGACGAGGTAGACCGACGCGGTGTCCAGGCCGAGGGCGCGGGCGCACCGGTTCGCCAGGGCGGGCAGTTCGACCGGCAGGGCGGTCTGGGCCTCGCTGATCAGCTCGTCCAGCCGATTCTCGTCGACGATGGTGTCGGGATCCGAGGACGCGCGCGCTGTGTCCGACACGGAATCACCTCTTCCCTGCCCAGTTTCACACCGATCCCGTCCTCCCTCACGTCGGCTCGTGGCGGCGGACGCGGGCGACACCGGAGCGGCCGGCCGAACTCGGCCGGGCACACCTCCGGCGCGAGCCACGCGGTGGGCGCGCTCGTGTGGACCGTCGCCGAACGTGCGCCTCGGCCGCCCCGAGGAGGCGTCGGGAGCCGGCCACCGGCTGCACGGCGGTGCCTCGGCAACCGCCTGTGACCCGTGTGGGGGCGGGAACCATGGTGGCGCGGAGGGTGGTTGCCCATGTCTGATGACGACGTTTCTCATCCGGCTCACATCCGGCTCTCATGCCGCGTTCCCAGGCTGCCGATGACCCGAGGGAATCGGAAGGAATCGACGGACCATGAGCCAGGACCACGACGAAGGTCGACGCGTCAGCCGGCGCACCGCGCCGGCGGGCATCGGCAGCATCGGCCTGGGCGCGCTGCTCGGCGCCTGCTCGGGAGCGGACGGCGGCGGCAAGGCCCGGGCCACCACGACGACCGGAGCGACTGCCACGGTCTCGCCCCGGGCCACCACCCCCCAGGACGTCGCCAAGCTGTTCGAGGGGGCGAGCACCTGCACGCTCACTCCGCAGACCACCCAGGGCCCGTACTACTTCGACGCCGACAAGATCCGCAGCGACATCCGCGAGGAACGCGAGGGCGTCCGGCTGCGGCTGGCCGTCCGGGTCCAGGACAGTGAGACGTGCCGGGCGATCCCGAACGCGGTGGTGGAGATCTGGCACTGCGACGCGGCCGGCCTCTACTCCGGAGCCGAAACGCTCTCCGGAGGTGGTGCTCCGAGCGGCGGGGGTGGCGGTCCCGGGGGCGGTACGCCCCCGTCCGGAGCCGGCGTACCGCCCTCCCGGGCACCCGGCGGCGCACCACCCTCGGGCGCCCCGGGCGCCGGCGCCGGCGGGGGACAGGGGGACCTCACACCGCAGGACGACAACCGTTACCTGCGGGGCGCCCAGGTGACCGACAACCAGGGCATCGTGCAGTTCACCACCATCTGGCCGGGTTGGTACCGGGGCCGTACCGTTCACATCCACGCCATGGTGCACGTCGACAACCAACGCACGCTGACCACCCAGATGATGATGGACGAGGCGCTCAACACCGCCGTCTTCGCCCGACAGCCGTATGCCGGGCACACCGGCCGCGACACGTTCAACGACGGCGACGGCATCTACCGGCCCACCATGCTCCTCAAGGTCGTCCGGGACGACGACGGCTACCTGGGCGTGATCACGCTCGCCGCGGATCCCGACCAGGACGGCAAGTAGGCCGCCGGGCGCCCAAGCGTCACCCCGTCGGCGCCGGGTGGGCGCTCAGCAGGTGGGTGAGGTGCGGAGGGGACGGGCGGACGGGCCCGGTCGCACCGTCACCTCGCGATGCGTCAGATGCGAGTGTCCCTCGGAGCAGGCGACGACCACGCGGACCGGCGCGCCGCAGTCGTCGTGCCGTATGTCGAGCATCGGTCCCGCCGGGTCGGCCCGATGCTTCTCGCCGAACTGCTTGAGGGCCAGCAGCACCGGCCACAGGTCCCAGCCCTTCGCGGTGACCCGGTACTCGTTGCGGGTGCGCGCTCCGGGCTCTCGGTAGGGCCGGGCGGCGAGCACACCGCCGGCGACCAGTTTGCGCAGTCGGTCGGCGAGCACGGCCTCCGACAGGCCGACGTGGCGTCGGAAGTCGTCGAACCTGCGCACGCCGTTGACGGCGTCCCGCAGGATCAGCAGCGACCACTTCTCGCCCACCAGGTCGAGCGTCCGTCGGACCGGGCATTCCGAGGGGTCGATGTCCAGCCACTTCAGGTCCATGGGAGTAGTCTGACACCTGACTTCGAAAATCGCAGTCAGTCGGCGCCGTCCGCGGCGCCGGCCACACCACGCACGGACGGCCCGTCGCACCACGGCACGGCGGGAGGAAACCGGAGGGCGGGGCATGGGCAGGTCGCGGACGTATACGTGGGACGACCCGGCGGTCACGGCGGCAGGCGCCGCGTCCATGGCCGGCCTCGATTTCCTGAAGGCGATGCTCGCCGGCAGACTTCCGGGGCCGCCGATAGCCGCCACCCTCGACTTCACGCTCGACGAGGTCGAGCACGGGCGCGCGGTGTTCTCCATGACGCCCGGTGAGGAGCACTACAACCCGATCGGCAGCGTGCACGGCGGCGTCTACGCGACGATGTTGGACTCGGCGGCCGGCTGCGCGGTGCACACGACGTTGCCCGCGGGCACGGCCTACACCTCGCTCGACCTGTCCACGAAGTTCCTGCGTCCGATCACCTTCGACACCGGCCGGATCCGCGCGGTGGGCCGGGTGCGCAGTCAGGGCCGCCGCACCGCGCTCGCGGAGGCCGAACTGCTGGACGCGAACGACCGCCTGCTCGCGCACGCCACGAGTAGCTGCATGATCTTCCCGATCCCGGGCGCGGGCCCGAGCGGCAAGCCGGGGGAGTGACCGCCGCGTCGCCGGCCCGATGACGATCCACCCACGACGCCACCGGCCGACTCGCCCGGATCACCAGGCCCCGCCCCGGATGCGACGGCGGGCACGCGGTGTTCCCTCGGGCGTCGGGCGGGGCGCCGAGCACCGATTCGCAGGCCCATCGGTCGACACCGGCCGTCGGGTCGTCGGTGCCGGCCGGTAGCGCCGTGAGCTCGGCGAGGGCATTCTCGCCGAGCCGGCGACGCACACCGCCGCGCCGCACCGTCCGAAGCCGCCGAACGGCGTGTGCCGCGGGCTGTCGTGCCGGTCGTCGATCCGGACCGAACCGGCCCGGAGCCGACGGGCCGCCTGCGGCGCGCGCGGCACGTCCCGCGCCCGGAAGCCCTTCCCCGTAGCCCGGGCCCTGCGCCGTTTCGCCGCCGCGGACCACCGTGGCCCTCCTTGCTGCCGCTGTCGATGGAGCCGAGCTCTCGACGCGGCCGAGGATGCGATCACGTCACGCCGGACGGCGGACGCCGGGCCGAGTCGATCTGCCACCCGGATGTTCGGGCCGTGTGCTCCGCCTCCCTTTGCCCCGCCGGGCTCGGTCGACCCGTTTGACCGGTCGGGGGACTGCGATTACCTTGACTAGAATATAGATTCTAGAGGCTTCATTCTAGGATCTCGGTGATCGGAGTCGGAACATGGACGAGGACATGGGCGTGGCCGTTCGGACCGTGGCGGCGGCCGGGCCCGGTACCGGGGAGACGTTGGCGCCGTCGGTGTTGTGGAAGGCGTTTCGGGTGTTGGGGGTCTTCAGCCACAGCCGGCGGGTGCTGACCCTCGCGCAGATCGTGCGGCGCAGCGGGCTGCCCAAGTCCACCGCGCATCGGGTGTTGGCGATGTTGGTCGAGGTCGGCGCGGTCGAGCAGCACAGCGACGGCTACCGGATGGGCCTGCGGATGTTCTCGCTCGGGGCGCTGCCTCCGGAGGTCGCGTTGCGGGACGCGGCCCTGGTGCATCTGGAGGAATTGCACCGGGTGACCGGGCAGACGCTGCACCTCGCGATCCTGCGCGAGGGGGACGCCGTGTATCTGGAGAAGCTTCGCGGTCGCCGGTACGACCGTTCCCCGGCGCTGGTCGGAGGCCGGCTGCCGGCGCGGTGCACCGCGATCGGCAAGGCGATGTTGGCGTTCTCGACGGAACGCACGCTCGCCGAGTTGTCGACCGCGCCGCCGGCACCGCGCACCGCCCGGTCGCTCACCTCGATGGTGGCCCTGCGTCGCCAACTGGCCGCCGTGCGCGTCGACGGGTACGCCGTCGACCGGGAGGAGGCCGTCGACGGGTTGGCCTGCGTGGCGGTGCCGGTACTGGTCGCGGGGCGGGCCGTCGCGGCGGTGTCGATCGCCTTCGCCGCCGCCGCGGGCAGCGGGACCGTACTGGTGGACCCGCTGCGTCGCACGGCCGCCGCCATCTCCCGGTCGATCACGGCATCCTCGGCCGCCCACCTGATTCCGGCCGGTGGATAGGGTGGTGGCCATGGACAAGACGAGCGCCAACCGGGACCGGATCCTGGACGCGGCCGAGCGCCTGTTCAGCACCCGGGGCTATGCGAACGTCACGGTGGGCCAGGTCTGCCAGGCGTCCGGTTTCCCGGTGGGCTCGATCTACCACCACTTCACCAACAAATACGGCCTGTTGGCGGCGGTGTTCGAACGTTCCTCCGGATTGTTCTTCGAGTCGCTGCCGGCCGTGGACGACCTGCCCGGCGGCCCGCTCGACCGGCTCGGCGCGTTCTACGACGCCGCCGCGCACGTGATCGGCGACCGGGTGCTGTTCATGCGGCTGATGTTCCTGCTGCAGCTCCAGGAGGACGGGGACGGGACCATCACGCCGTTGGTGCACGAGGCCCGCCGCCGGGTGCGCACCGAGCTGATCTCGGTGATCGAGCCGGTCGCGCGCGACTGCGGAGTCCCCGACCCGCAGGAACTGGCGCTGGAACTGGCCGAGTTGACCATGTCGTTCACCGCCGGCCTGGTGGTGTTCACCGACGCGGAGACCGTCGGCATCCCCGCCGGCGTGCACCGGTTGCGCCAACTGGTCCTGGCCACCATCAGCGAGAGCGCCGGCCGACCGGCCACCGTCTCGTAGCCTGCGGTCGCCGGGTCGTCCACCGCCTACCGGAGACCCCCTACCGGCGACACCGGCGACCGGCGACCCTGGCGACCGCCGGCACCAACCCCCGCCTCGGCGTCGGCGGCGCGGGCAGGCCGAAGCGGGCCAGGAGGACCACGGTCAGCGCCACGGCCACGCCCGACCCCGACAACAGCACGATCGCGCCCTCGCGCGGCGGCCCGCCGTTCGTGGTGAACGCGGCCAGGACCGCCGCGACGAAACTGCTCGCGGCCGCGCCGCCGATCCAACGCGTCAACGCGTTCGCGCTGTTGGCCATCCCGATCCGCGACGCGGGCACGAACCGGGCCAACAGCGACGGGATCGCGGCGTATCCCAGACTCACCATCACGCCGATCGCGAAGCTCGCCGCCACCACCTGGTACGGCCGATCGTGCGCCACGGTCAGCACGCCGAACCCGCCCACCCCGGCAACCCCGGCCGCCACCAGGGTGAAGCGGGCGCCGAAGCGCACGACCGACCGGCCGCCGATCGGCGCGGCGATCATCGCCGCGATCGTCATCGGCAGCAGGTACACCACCGAGGCGGTCAGCGCCGACGCGCCGAACCCGTAGCCCGCGGACTCCGGCCGCCCGCGCACGAGTCGGGTCAGCGTCAGCACCGCCAGGTACATCACCGCCCCCACCAGCGCGGACAACACGTTCGCCACCACGATCGGGCGCCGCCGCAACAGGTCCAGCGCCAACAGCGGGTCGCGACGGCCGCGTTCGACCCGGACGAAGACCGCCAGTACGACCGCCGCGGCAACCGCCGCGGCCGGCACGACCGGTGACGTCCAGCCCCAACTGCCGCCCTGGGACAGCGGCAACATCACCAGGACGAGACCCGTGCCCAGCACGGCGGCACCCGTGACGTCCACCCGCCCGCCATGGTCGACCACCGTCCGACGCGGCACGAAAAGCACGACCAGGAGCACCGCGCCGGCCGCCACCGCGGCACATCCCCAGAACAGCACGCGGTAGCCCGGACAAACCCGATCCAACAGGCCGGCGGCCACCGGACCCAGCCCGCCGCCCACCGCCAGTGTGCCGGACACCAGCGCTACCGCCGAGGTGAGCCGGTCGCCGCCCACCTCGCGATACAGCACGGTGACGGCCAGCGGGAACACCGCCCCCGCCGTGCCCTGCAGGGCACGCCCGAGCAGGAACAGCGGGAACGAGGAGGCGAGCGCGGACAGTACGGCGCCGAGGGTGAGCACCGCCAGGCAACACACCAGTACGCCCCGGCCGGTTCTCAGGTCGGCGATCCGGCCGAACACCGGGACGGTGACCGCCGAGGTGAGCAGGCCGGCCGTCACCGCCCAGTTCGCCGTGTCGGTCGACACCTGCAACTCCGCCGCGATATCCGGCAGTACGGGGACCACGACGGTCGGTACGGCGCCCGCCACGACCCCGGCGAAGCACAGCGCGAACAACAGCGGGCCGGACCGGGCGGCCGGCGGATCCTGAAGGCTTGGCATGGCCGCACCGTGCCGGCGCCCGGCGCGGCGAAGCGCGATTCGTTCCGCCGGCCGGGACGACCGAACGCGGATGCGATGGCGATCCGGTCGCGCCGTGTGCCGCCGTCCCGGTCACCGGAACGATCCGACCCCGGTTCGGATCGCGCGACGGAGACTCACAGCCAGTGGATGCGATCGCCGCGACGCCGCGTCCGGGCCGGCGGGTGGCCCCACCGCCCGCCCGCCCGGACGTGGCGAAGCGGCGGCGAACCGGACACCCGCGCCGCGCCGCGCGCCGGACATCCACGCGCTACGCACGATCTCCAGGCGACTCACTCAACGGAGCCGAACACATGAGCAATACGATCGTCACCTCCGATGTGCCGGTGGGGGAGTACACCCTCCGGGTCGATCGCGCCGGTCAGGGCAACGCGGAGACCATTCTCTTCCTGCACGGTTCGGGCCCCGGTGCCACCGGCATGTCCAACTTCGCGGGCACCATCGAGGCTCTGTCCGACACCTACGACTGCCTGGTCGTGGACCAGGTCGGGTGGGGCGACTCCAGCCACCCCGAGCACACCCCGCCCGGCTCCCGCCTCCGCCAGAACGTCACGGCCTGCCTGGGCCTGCTCGACGAACTGGGCCTGGAACGGGTCCACCTGGTCGGCAACTCGCTGGGCGGCGCCCTCGCGTTGCACCTGTTGGTCCGCGCTCCCGAGCGGTTCGGCAAGGCGGTGCTGATGGGCGCTGCCGGAGCGGGCAACGCGACCACACCGCAGCCGGCCATCATGCGGCTGATCACCTTCTACGACGACCCCACCGCGCGGTCGATGGCCGAGTTGATCTCGTTCATGCTGTACGACCCCACGTTGTTCGGCGACCGGCTCGACGCCATCGCCGAGGAGCGCCTGGCGGTGGCGATCCGCCCCGAGGTGGAGCGTTCGCACCGGCAGACGTTCGCCATGGCACCCGGCGCCGGTCCCGGACTGCCCGAGATCGCCCTGAAGCGGATCACCAACGACGTGCTGCTCGTGCACGGCCGCGAGGACGTGATGGTCCCGCCCGAGGGCAGCGAGTGGTTCGCCCGCCGGATCCCCAATGCCCGCCTGTACCTGGTCCCGCAGTGCGGCCACTGGGCGCAGATCGAACAGGCCGAGCGATTCCAGGCGGTCACCCGTGCGTTCCTCGCCGGCGCCGTCTAGCCCGGTCGGAACCGGCCGCTCGCCCACCGAAAACCCGCTAGGCACACGGCGGTTCCCCCCGCGAACCGCCGCATCTGCCGGTCGCCCCAGCCGAACCACCCCACCGAAAAGCCGTCCCCCAGCACGGTCCACCGAACAAGGGAGCAGGACCAGACCATGAGCATCGTGAGCGCCCTGGGCTACGTCGTCGTACGCGGCCCCCTGGAGGCGTGGCAGCGGTTCGGCCCCGAGATCCTCGGCTTGCAACCCGCCCCTTCGGCCGACCCGGACACCCTTCTGTTCAAGACCGACAGCCGCTCCTGGCGGCTGGCGATCGAGGCGGGCGAGCCCGCCGGCCCGCAGTCCCTGGTCGCCCTCGGCCTCGAAGTCAGGTCGGCCGACCGGCTCGAAGCCCTCGCCGACACGTTGCGCTCGGGCGGTATCGAGGTGCACGAGGACCCGGATCTGGCCGAACGCCGCCGGGTCCGCGGCCTGATCACCTTCCGCGACCCGACCGGCAACACCATCGAGGCGTACTGGGGCGCGACCGTCGACAAGAGCGGCTTCGCCTCGCCACGCGGTGTCACCTTCGTCGCCGGCGAGACCGCAGCCGGCGAGATCGGCATCGGCCACACCTTCCTGCTGGCCGACGACGTCGCCGGGGCCGCCGCCTTCTACACCGACCACCTCGGCTTCCGGCTCTCCGACACGATCGCGTTCGGCCCGCAGTCCGCATACTTCCTGCACTGCAACCCGCGTCACCACTCGATCGCCCTCGCCGCGCTCCCGGGCGCACCGGCCTCGGGCCTGGGCCACCTGATGCTCGAAGTCGACACCCTGGAAGCCGTCGGCCGCGCCCTGGACGCCGTCCAGGAACAGGAGATGCCCATCCCGCTGTCCATCGGCGAACACAGCAACGACCGGATGACCTCCTTCTACGTCCGCACCCCCTCCGGCTTCGACATCGAATACGGCTACAACGGCCGGGTCATCGACGACCGGGACTGGACCGTCAGCCACTACGAGTCGCCCAGCACCTGGGGCCACCGCTTCGCCACCCCGCCCGGCCCCGGGACCGACTGACCGAGAAAGGCCCGCCATGTTCGACGTCACCGAACTGGTCCGACCCGACCAGGGACTGATCAACCCGAGCATCTACACCGACCCCGAGATCTACCAGGCCGAACTCGAACAAGTCTTCGCCCGGAGCTGGCTGTTCCTCGCCCACGACACCCAACTCGCCAAGCCGGGCAGCTTCCTGCAGACCTACATGGCCGAGGACCCGGTCCTGGTGGTCCGCCAACGGGACGGCTCCGTGAAGGCGTTCCTGAACCAGTGTCGGCATCGAGGCATGCGGATCTGCCGCGCCGACGAGGGCGTCGCCCGCGCGTTCACCTGCACCTATCACGGCTGGGGCTACAACCTGGCCGGCGAACTCGTCAACGTACCCATGCAGGACCGTGCGTACCACGACGAGATCGACAAGTCGAAGTGGGGCCCGACGCAGGTGCCGCGCCTGCACAACCACAAGGGCTTCATCTTCGGCACCTGGGACGAGAGCGCTCCCTCCTTCGAGGACTACCTCGGCGACATGGTGTGGTACTTCGACGCCCTCGCCGACCGCTACGACGAGGGCCTGACCCTGGTACCCGGCGCCACCAAGTGGGTCATCGACTGCAACTGGAAGTTCGCCGCCGAGCAGTTCGCGAGCGACATGTACCACGTGCCGTCCTCGCACGCCTCCGCGCTGGTCGCGCTGATCGAAGACCCGGCGGTACTCGCCGAGTTCCAGGAACAAAGTGCCGCCGCACCCGGCCGACAGTACGCCGGCAACGGCCACGGCTCGGGCTTCGGACTGCGCCCCGACCTGGTACCCACCCAGGCCGGGCCGGACTTCGACGCCTGGGTCGTGGCCAACCGCGAACAGATCTACCGCCGGATCGGCGAACAGCGGGCACTGGCCGTCAACGGACACAACACCGTCTTCCCCAACTTCTCCTGGCTGACCATCAACAACACCATGCGGGTCTGGCATCCGCGCGGACCCGGCCAGATCGAGGTCTGGTCCTGGACCTACCTGCCCAAGGACGCCGACGAGCCGGCCAAGCAGGCGGTCCGCACCAGCACCATCCGTACCTTCAGCGCCGCCGGCGTGTTCGAGACCGACGACGGCGAGAACTGGACCGAGATCCAGCAGGTCCTGCGCGGCCACCAGGCACGCAGGACCACGTTCAACGCACGGATGGGCCTGGGCCACGAACGGCACGGCACCGACGGCATGCCCGGCAGGGTCACCGACGACATGTACACCGAGATGGCCGCCCGCGGCATGTACCAGCGCTGGGCCGACCTGATGGCCGGGCTGAGCTGGGCGGAGATCGCCGAGCGGGACAACGCCCGCCGGCAGCGGGAACAGGAGGCACACCGCGGATGAGCAACATCGCCGCCACCCCACCCACGCGCACCGACGTGGATGCCGAAACCCGTTACCAAGTCGAGCGCTTCCTCTACCTGGAGGCCGAACTCCTGGACGACCAGCGGTTCGATGACTGGCTGCAACTCTTCGACGACGACATCCACTACTGGCTGCCGACCCGGATGACCCGAACCGTTCGCGAACGTGATCTGGAGGTCGCCGGGCCGGACGGCGCGGCCTTCTTCGACGACGACAAGGCGTTCCTGACCGGACGGGTGCGCCGGTTGGCCTCCGGCCGCTCGTGGTCGGAGGAACCCCCGTCCAGGACCCGCCGATTGATCACCAACATCCGGCCGGTCCTGCTGGACACCGGCGAGTTCGAGGTCCGGGTCAACTTCCACGTGCTGCGCAGTCGGGCCGAACGCCACCACGACACCTTCTTCGGCGAACGCACCGACCTGCTGCGCCGTGTGCCGCAGGAGCCGGGTTTCCGCATCGCCAGACGCAGGATCGTGCTGGACACCACCACGCTCCTGGCGCCGAGCATCAGCATCTTCCTATGAGCGGGATCTACCTATGAGCGAATACACCCGGGAGCCGTGGATCCGAGCCGGTCGGGTCGACGAGATCCCCGAGGATCAGGCACTGCGGCTGGACACCACCCCACCGGTGTCGGTCTTCCGGTCCGCCGGCGAGTTCTTCTGCGTCGACGACACCTGCACCCACGAGGACTTCTCCCTCGCGGACGGCTGGGTGGAGGACGGCGCGGTGGAATGTCCGCTGCACCTGGCGAAGTTCTGCCTGCGCACCGGCGCGGCACTTGCCGCACCCGCCTTCCGGCCGTTGGCCACGCACGAGGTGCGGGTCGAAGGGACGGAGGTGTACGTGCGCCTCGATCGGGACGGCGACGGCCGGATCGAGGGGCCCTGTGCGGGCGGGATCGATGCGGATGCGGACGGTTCGCACCCGGTCGGCGCGGATGTGCTCGGCTCGCGCACCGTCGGCGCGGACTCGGGCGGTCGGGACGCGGAAGGGGCCGGCCATGGGGTGGCTTGAGGGCTCGTCGATCCTGGTCACCGGCGGCGGATCCGGCGTCGGTCGGGCGGTCGTGGAGCGCTTCGTCGAAGAGGGCGCGCGGGTGGTCGTGCTGGATCGCTCCGCCGAGCGACTGGCCGAACTCGCCGCCGCATTCGGTGATTCGGTTCGTACGGTGGTCGGCGACGTGACCCGCTACGAGGCCCACGAGCGTGCCTGCGCGTGCGCCGAGGAGGCGTTCGGCGGCCTGGACACCTTCGTCGGCAACGCCGGACTGTGGGACTTCGCCCGCTCGTTGACCGACACCCCCGCCGACGTCCTGGATGCCGGCTTCGACGAGTTGTTCGCGGTCAACGTCAAGGGCTACCTGTTGGGCGCGAAGGCCGCCGTACCGCTGCTGCGCAGGTCGCGTGGGAGCATCGTGTTCACCCTGTCCAACGCCTCGTTCTACCCCGGCCCCGGGGGCGGACCGGTGTACACCGCGGCCAAGCACGCGGGGCTGGGCCTGGTTCGCCAGCTCGCCTACGAACTGGCCCCGGAGATCCGGGTGAACGCGGTCGCCCCGGGCCCGATGGCGACCGGCCTGAGCGGACCGAGGGCGATGGGACTGGCGGACACCACGATCGCCCGGGAGGTGCCGATCGACCGCATCGTGACCGAGCACTCCGCGCTCGGCGTGGCGGTGCGCGCCGAGGACGGCGTCGGGCCGTACGTGCTGCTCGCCGCACGCGAGTCGGCGACCACGACGGGAGCGGTGATCGACATCAGCACCACCGGCATCCCGCGCCGGCGCCCCGCCCCCGGAGCACAGGCCGGGTGACCCGCCGCGATTGACGGTCCGAACG
>NZ_JBHZAV010000164.1:0-20526 GCF_042754445.1 Embleya sp. NPDC059213 | reverse complement strand
CGTCGGGGCCGCCCTGGGTCAGCACGGCCACGTTGGTGAACACCCATTGGCCGGCCAGCACGACGCACACGAAGCCGAGGAGCACGGTGGTCCGGCGCAGTTGTGGCCAGACCACGAAGCGGGTGATCTCCCATTCGGTGGCGCCCTCGACGCGGGCGGCCTCGATACCGCGCCGGTCGATGCCGGCCAGGGCGGCGCCGAACAGCAGCATGTTCAGCGCGACGATCTTCGCCGCGGTGACCGCCACCACGACCGGCAGGGCGGTGTCGGGATCGCCGAGCCAGTTGCGGTCGGACCCCAGGCCCAGGCCGCCGAGCGTCGCGTTGGCGACCCCCTGGAGCGGGTTCAACACGAACTGCCAGGAAACGGCGGTGGCGACGGGGGCCAGCACCACCGGCAGGAAGAGCAGTGCCCGATAGATCTCCGAGCCGCGTCCCGGCCGCTTCCAGAGCATGATCGCCAGTCCCAGCGGCACGAACGTGGCGAAGGGGACCATCAGTACCACGTAGAGCAGCGTGCGCTGGATCGCCTGCGGGAACTCCGGTTCGCCGAACAGGCGTTCATAGTTGTCCAGGCCGACGAACGGTCGCCGGTCGGAGGTCAGATCCCAGTCCAGGAAGCTGAGCACGCCGGTGAACACGAGCGGCCCGTAGACCCACACGACCAGCGACGCCAACATCGGCGTGAGATAGAGCCAGGGCCCCACCCGCCCGGTGCGCCGGCCGCGCGCGGCTCCGGCGCCGGTGCCCGCGCCCGGCTCCCCCGCCGGTGCGTCCGGTGCGCGCCGGCCGGGTGCGGTCCGCACCGCGGTCGTGCTCACGAGCGCGAGGCCAGCGAACGGATCTTGCTCGCGGCCTCGTTCAGCGTCCGGGCCGGATCGGCCTTGCGCAGCACGATCGGCTCCACCGCCTCGTCCTGGAGGGCCAGCACCGCCTGATTGGCGCTGCGCCCGGGGAAGAACGTGTACGGGGTGACCGCGTCGAGTTGGTCGAGCGCGGGCAGCAGGCGTTTGTTCTGCGCGAAGTAGTCGGCCAGGTGGGCGGGGTCGGTGACCAGTGCCGGGCGCAGCGGCAGATAACCCATGTCCCGGGTGATCACGGTGAAGCCCTGCGCCCCGGTGAGGAAGGCGACGAACCGCCAGGCGGCGCGCTGTCGGGCCTTGTCCTTGGTGAGCACGGCCAGGCCCGCACCGGAGTAGGTCGGTCGGGCGGGTGCGTCGGTGAAGCGTGGGAAGCCGGCCGTGCGCAGGTCGAATTTGCCGTTCGCGGCCTTCTCGAAGTTGGTCAACGCGGCGGTGCTGAGCACGATCATGGCCAGTTTGCCGCCCGCGAACGCCGCCACGGCGTCGTTCGCGGACACCGCGGGCGCGGCGCCGGAGACGGTGAGGTCCTGCAGCACGGTCAGCGCGCCGACGGCGGCCGGGTCGGCCACCGCGGGACTGCCGTCGGGGCGCAGCAGCGTGCCGCCGTTGCTCGCGATCACCGATTGGGTGAGGTAGTCGGACTTGCCGGCGTCGGCGACCGCGAAGTAGACGCCCTGTGCGCCGGTGCGGGTGACGGCCAGCGCCGCGTCCTTGATCTCGGCGACGGTGCGCGGCGCGCGGTCGGGGTCGAGCCCGGCCTTGCGGAAGAGGTCGGCGTTGTAGAACAACACCGGGATGGACATCGTGTACGGCATCGCCTTGACCTTGCCGTCGTGCCTGACCGCGTCGAGCACGCCCCGGGACATGCCGGCCACGTGGGCCTGCCAGTCGGCCGGGGAGACGAGGTCCTGGACCGGTACCAGGGGCAGGTTCGCGTACGCCTCGGCCATCTTGCTCCAGCCGATCTGCGCCACGTCGGGCGGATTGCCGGCGGCGGTGTCGGTGCGCAGCTTGGTGAGCACGTCCTTGACCGCGACGCCCTGCGGTCGGATCCGGATGTCGGGGTTGGCCGCGTGGAAGGCGTCGATGAGCTTTTGGGTGCCCTGTCCGCCGAGGTCGGGGGTGCCGTAATTGTAGGAGAGGAAGTCGAGCGTGACGGTCTTGCCACCACCCCCGCCGCTCCCGCCGCCGTCGGCGCCGCACGCGGTCAGCGCCGCCAGTCCGAACAGGCCCAGGACGGATCGGCGGGCCAGGACCGCGCCGGCCCCACCGGCCCCGCCGGCCCGGCTCCGGGCCCGCGCCGTCGGGACCGCCGGTATCCGAGCCGCCACTGTCCCTGTCGCCACTGTCCGTGTCGCCTGCATCACGAGCCTTTCCGAACGTCGAATCGAGCCCCGGGGTGGGCCAATCGCACGGGTCCGTCGTAGACCGCCTCCGCCTCGGCCCGGCGCGCCCGCAGCCAGGCCGGGTCGGCGGTGACGAAATGGGTGAGCACGAGCTGCCCGACACCGGCGGCGGCCGCGGCCCGACCGGCGTCGGCGGCGCTCAGGTGCCCGTGCGCACCGTTGTCGGTCTGCTCCAGCGTGGCTTCGGCGAGCAACAGATCCACGTCCCGGGCCAGTTCCGGCAGCGCGTCGGTCACCCCGGTGTCGCCGGTGTAGACCAACGTGCCGTCGGGGCTCTCGACACGCACGCCGCAATTGGGCGAGGAGTGCCGCAGTTCGTGCATCCGCACCCGACAGTCGGCGACGGCGAACGTGTCGCCGGAGGCGTACTCGCGCACCTCGAAAGCCAATTCGAAGGCTTGATCCAGCAGCGGCATGGTGCGCACCGGGAACAGCGCCGCCAGGCGGTCCAGCACGTCGCGGGCGCCGGCCGGGACGTAGAGCGGCAGCCGCCCCCGATCGGCGCGCGGCGGCGGCAGCGCGGCCCGCTTGAACGACTCGGGCAGATCGCCCGGGTAGGGCACCGTCGCGGCCAACAACCGCTTGCCGAGCGGGAGCAGGTCGTAGCAGTGGTCGAGGTGCATGTGGCTGATCACGACGGCGTCGAGCCGATCCGGCCGGGTGACCGACCCCAGGCCCGTCATCACGCCCGGACCGCAGTCGAGCAGGATGTGTCCGCCGGCCGAGGTGACGAGATAGCCCGAACTGGCCTGCCCGTCGGCCGGCATGCCCGAACGGCAGCCGAGCACGGTGAGTTGCATTTCCGAATCCGATCCACGAGTCGATGCGAAAGGCCGTGCCTTCGCACCGAAATCGTGATTCACCGGCCATGGACCGGCAATGAGCAATCGACGAACGCACCATTGCCTCGGACAATCGCCGCGGTCGGGCCGGGGCCGAGCACGCCGAAACGCGCCGAAAGCCGCGACCGTCGTTCCGCGCCGCCGTGCCTATGCCACCTCGATCGTCTCGACGCTGTCCAGGAACGCCGTCACGAGCGGGTCGTGATCGTCGGCGCGCCAGACCACGTCCAGGCTCAACATCGGTACGGGATCCACCAACGGCACCACGCTCAGACCACGCGTCGCCGGTTGGCCGGCCCGTACCGCGTCCGAGGCGAAGCCCACGACCGGTCTCGTGGAGACCACCACGCCGGTGGCACCGGTGTCGTCCACCTCGTCGGCGATGGTCAGGCTGATCCCGCTGTCCTGGGCGGCGCGCACGATGGTGTCGTACATCGCCGGGCTCTGCTCGCGTTGGAACAGTACGCAGGGCTGGTGCGCGAGTTCGCGAAAGGCCACCCGCTCGCGCCGCGCCCACGGATGCCCGTCGCCGACCACCGCGACCAGCGGCAGCGACAACAGCCGACGGGACCGCAACCGCGCGCTCAGTGGCCGGCCGAAGATCAACGCGACGTCCAGCTCACCCGCGAGCAGACCGGACAATTGCGGCCCACTGCGCTTCTCCCACAACGACGTCAGCACCCCCGGATGCTCCTCGGCCAGCCGCTGCAACGTCGGCGGCAACACCCGCTGCCCGGCCGGGAAGTTGAACCCGACCCGCACCGTGCCCACCCGCCCGGCCGCCGCCTCCCGGGCCAGATCGGCGGCCTTGGCCAACCGTTCGACGATGCCCTGCGCCTCGGCCCGAAATACCTGCCCGGCCGGGGTCAGTCGTACCTCGTGCGAGGTGCGGGCGACCAATACGACGCCCAATTCTTTTTCGAGACGTTGGAGTTGCTGACTCAACGAGGGTTGCGCGAGATGCAGCCGTTCGGCCGCCCGGCCGAAATGCAGTTCGTCGGCAATCGCGAGAAAAGACTCCAGGTAACGGAATTCCATGTGCCACCTTTCCCGGAGCGCGTGCCTGCGCCAACCTAGCCGCGTCCGCACAACACCCGATGACCACCGGGTGCCCACCCGACGAACTTCAGCCGCGCCGCCGGCGCGCCGGGCCCGAAGGTCACGTTTCGGTGGCTACCGGTATGCGGCCGAGCACGGTAGGTTCCCGCCGTACCGATTTCGAGGGGGATCGGCCCGATCCCGGGAGGGCCCATGGTCGAGTCGGCGCCGAGCGAGGTTGACGCACGACCGATTCCCAGCGACGCCGACGTCATACGGCGCGGGGTGCTGATCGGACTGGGCGTGCTGACGGTGATCCAGTGGCGACTGGCGGCCTGGAATCCGTGGAACCTGGAGATCTTCCGACACCAGGCCCTGACGAGCGGGTCCCTGGCGACCTCGGTCGTGTTGGCGTCCGTGTGCATCGAGGGCTGGTGGACCTTCCGAGGGTGTTTCCCCCGACTGTTGCTCGGCCTGGCGGGGATCCCGCTCGCCTTCTTGGCGTTGATCGCACTGTGCAGCACGTTCGTCTGGAAACAGACGGTGCACGGCGTCGAGGCGGTCTCGCCCGACGGCCGGGTGCAGGCCGTACGGATAAGCACCGCCGGGCTGTTGCGATCCTCGGGCGGACTCGTGCTGCGCATCACCGACGGTCTGGATCGGCGTTCGGACGTGCTGTACGAGTGCGACGAGGAACAGCGACTCGCCGGCGCACGTTTCCTCGACGATCGCACCCTGGAGATCACCGACCGGAACGGCCCGAAGACCGTCCTGGTGCGCTTCGACAAGAACCTGAACCCGCGCGGCGCGACGCCGTGCCCCTGACTCGAACCCCGGGTCGGACCGGGTCCGGGCGCCCGGCCGGGGCGGACAACGCGCGCGCCGGCGCGGGTGGTTCCGGGGGGCGGCCGCGCCTGTGGCATCGTGACGGGTTCGGTGGGCGGCGGCGCCCCGACCAACGTGAGAGGTCTTGACGTGCCCGAAGACGTATTCGCCCTGCCCGTCCTCCGGCGGCTCGACGACCACCTCTCGCTGCGCCGGCTGGGCGAGCTGGAGGTGGTCGTGGTGGACCACCCGCGAGTACGTGCCGCGCTCGCCCTCCAGGGCGCGCACCTGTTCGCCTGGCAGCCGCAGGGCGCGGAGCCGGTGTTGTGGCTGAGCGACGACGGGGTCTTCGAGGAGGGTCGGGCGGTGCGCGGCGGCGTACCGATCTGCTGGCCGTGGTTCGGACCGGCGGGTCGCCCGAACCACGGGTTCGCCCGCATCCTGCCGTGGACACTGCTCGGCTCCGGCGCGGCCGACGACGCGCTGCACCTGAGCCTGGTCCTGCGCGACGACGAGCGGTCGCGGGCGTACTGGCCGTTCGCGTTCGAGGTGGAGGCCCGCTTCACGCTGGGCCCGCGAGAGTGCCGGATCGAGCTGACGGCGCGCGGCGACTTCGAGAGCACCGCCGCGCTGCACACCTACCTGCGGGTGGGCGACCTGGCCGGCGTCCGGATCACCGGTCTGGACGGGCCCTACCTCGACAAGGTCCTCGACGTCGAGGCGGACACGGACAAGGACCCGGACACCGGCGAGGACGGGCTGTCCTTCCCGGACCGGATCGACCGCATCTACACCCGCCCGGACGACGTCACCCGGGTGCACGACCGGACCGGGGGGCGCGTCGTCGAGGTGCGGCACGCCGGACACAGCGACGTGGTGGTGTGGAACCCGGGCGCGGAACTCACCCGCACGATGGCCGATGTGCCCGACGACGGCTGGCGGGAGTTCGTCTGTGTGGAGACCGCCCGCGTGTGCAAACCGCTGGCCGCCGACCCGCACGCACCCACCCGCCTGACCGCGACGCTCCGGATCGCGACCGACGCGTAGGCCCCGGCGACGCGTGCGGCCCGGCCGACGGGACGACCCCGGCCCGACGCACGAGCCGGCCCGCCCCGGCACGAAAAAAACGGCGCCGCCCGCATTGCGGGCGGCGCCGTCGACGTCGAGGCCGGTGAGGGTGGCCGCCTCACGGCGGAAGGCACACCGTGGCTCCAGCCGAGCGGTATTCCACGGAGGCAATGGTTGGGCCCGGGGGCACACCCTCACCGACACCTCCATAACCTACCCCCTTGCCGGATCATTCCCGGGCCGGCGCACCCGGTTCCGCCGATCCGGTTGCCGGCGGCTCGGCGGGCTCGGCGGGCTCGGCGGGTCGCCGCATCCATCGGCCGCGCAACAACTCGCCGACGACGAAGGCCACCACGGAGGCGATGATCAGCAGCGGCAGCTCCGCCGCGGCGTCCTTGCCCAGCAGCATCGCCGCCAGGACCGTCGCGGAGACCGGCAACCGCAGCGTGGCCGACCCGGCCGCGGCCAGGCCCACCGCCAACCCGGACAGCGTGGCGAGGCCGGGCAGGCTCGCGCAGAGCACTCCGGCCGCACCACCGAGCAGCAGCACCGGGAACACCGGCCCGCCGCGCAGGGTGGCCATCGAGAGGGACCAGGCCGCCCCCTTGAAGACCAGGAGCAGTGCCAGCGCCGACACCGGCCACGCGTTCGGGTCGGCGGCCAGCACGGCCAGCGTCGACTGGCCGGAGAGGGCCGCCTCCGCCGGCGAGCGGTCGGTGCAGAGGGCGTACGCGGCGATCAGCACGCCCACCCCGATCCCGCCGCCCACCGACCACCACGCCGCGCGGCCGGCCGCCCGGTCGGCGACGCGGCGTGCGAACGTCATCGCCAACACCACACCGCACGCGATCGCCGCCGCGAGCGGGACGCCCCACAACACGTCGCCCACCCGCAACGACCGGCTCGGCGGCAGCGTCGACAGGGACAGGGACCCGATGGACAGGCCGCTCCACGAGCCGAAGCCGGTGAACACCACGCCGCCCACGCCGCTCGCGAGCAGGCACGGGAGGATCAGGGCGAACAACCGGGGGCCGCCCATTCCCGCCGCCTCGATCACCAGTACGGCGGCCACCAGCGGATTCCCGAAGACTGTCGCGATCGCCGCCGTCGAACCGACCGCCGCGAGCACGGCCACCAACCGGGGAGCCGCAGCGCGGCGGGCCGAGCGAACGGCCACGAGCGCGAGCCCGCTCCCGAGTGCCATCAACGGCGATTCCGGACCCAGGACCGCGCCCAGCGGCAGGCTCGCCAGCGCCGCGAGCAGCACGCCCGGGAGCGCCGACGGCGCCGTCGGGCGCCCGCCGAGACCCTCCACCGGCAGATGCCCGCCCTTCCCCGGCAGGTAGCTGCTCACCGCGGCCACGATCGAGCCGGCCAGGGTGAGCAGCGGAAGCGGCCACCACCACGGCGGGTCGGCGTAGCCGAGTTCGTGCGGGAGGTGCTCCCACAGCCCGTTCTGCGCCGCGTGCTCGGCGGCGAGGAACCCGAACGCGGCCAGCGAGATCGGAATGCCCACCAGCGCGGACAACAGCAACAACCGGAGATAGCCGGGGCTGCTCAGCACGTCGTGCAGTTCACGCGTCTCGGCCGCTTCGCTGGCCCGCTCCACCGGCACGTCCCCTCCGTCGCGAGGCCGGCCGACTCCGTCCTCCCGATCAGGCTCCGGTACCGGCCCGGGTCCGGCATTTCGAGAGGCGTCGCCTCTCGGCCGAATGGCGTCCCCGCACCCGCCCCGCCCGACGGTGCGACCGGGCCGGCAACCGAACGGCAGCCGAACGGTTTCCGGCCCGCCGGGCAACTTTCCGTCCGGTCGCCGTCGGCGTTTTATGGATCGCAATGAACGCGGCGGGACGCGACCAAAGTCGCCGAATTCCCGGAAAGGCGGCGCCGACACGCCGGCCCGGCGAATAACCTCCGGAGCGGCCGAGTTCGACACGGCCAATGCCCCGGCCGAAGTTCCCGCGCCCGGGTGGTCGGCGGTTTCCCCGCGTGCGGATCGGCGCACGCGCGCCGGCGGGCGGCCCCGGGATCGGCAACGACCCCGCAGGCGGAGTGCCTGCGGGGTCGTGGTGGAATCCGGGTCGTGGTCGTATCCCGGCGATGCCGGGCCTCGCCCGTGCGGAAGTCCCGCCGCGGACGGTCGACCGAACGCCGGACGGCGCGCGAGATACCGGCCGTCAGTGGGCGGCCTGGTACCTCTCGATGAGATCCGCCGGAACCCGTCCGCGTGCATTGACCTCGATGCCTTGCGACCGCGCCCATTCGCGGACCTTCACCGGGTCCGGGCCCTGACCGGTGGAACGCGCTCCCTTGCGGCCGCGCCGGGCGGCGGTACCCGTCTTGCGGGCGGCACCGAAGTAGGGCGCCAACTTGTCCAACAACTGCTGGTAGGTGTCCTCGCCGAGGTCGATCTCGTAGGTGACGCCATCCAACGCAAAAGTATGGGTTGCGATGTCTTCACCGGTCTCGCCGGTGACATCATCGGTGTAGAGCGTGACTACGCGCTGAGCCATTGTGGAGAATCCCCTTCCTGGGAGCGGGGAGATCGTACACCCAGACCGGAAGACCGACCCCCTCGAAATCGACGACGGATAGCGAATCCGGATCTCATCGGCACGGAACGGCCACTGCGGCGTTGCGATCAATGGCCGCACGAGTTCCTGTGGTAGACCGAGACGGTTATGCCTTCGCCGCCGACCGGCGAAAGGTCGGCCGCCGGGAAGATCCCGAAGCCGGGCATTTGCCGGCCATCCCGGGCGGCCATTGGTAATCGTCGCGATTCCCGCCCCGATCCGCCGGGCGATCGACATAGGGTGTGCGGAAGCCGCCGTGCGGGCACCCCGTGGGGGCCGGCGGGCCGGCCGGCTTCCGCTCCCCCGGCACCCGGAGTTGGCGTTGTTGTTTCGACACGAGGTGCTGACCAGGATCGCGTCCGGCGAGGTCGACCTGGCGTTCCGACGCCGGCGCACACCCGCCGTCCGTCCCGGGACCGGACTGCGCACCGAGGTCGGTGTACTGGAGGTCGGCACGGTCGAGGCGGTGTCGCCCGACGATGTCGGCGACCGGGACGCGCAACGCGCGGGCTACCCCGGCCGAGCGGAGTTGCCGGCCGACCAACGCCCGGGCGAAGAGCGGCAGTTGTACCGGATCACGCTACGCCTGGCGGGCGCGGACCCACGGGTGGGACTGCGTGCGGACACCGACCTGTCGACGGCGGACCTCGACGAGATCGTCGCGGGCCTGCGCCGTCTGGACGCGCGCAGCGGACGCGGTCCGTGGACCACCGCGATGCCGGCACTGATCGACGCCAACCCCGCCGTACGAGCCCCCGATCTGGCCGCCGGCGTCGGCCGGGAGACCGCCCGTTTCAAGGCGGACGTACGCAAACTCAAGGAACGCGGCCTGACCGAGAGCCTGGCCGTCGGCTACCGGATCTCACCGCGCGGCAAACTGGTCCTTGATTACCTGGTTCGCACCGCGCCGGACTGAGCACCGCGGGCCGCGGGGGCGCCGGCGAGTCGCGAGGGGGGCAGCGTGACGGGCACCGGGCGCACCGCGCGGCCGTGTTCGTCCAGCAGCCGACCCATGCGCTTGGGGCTGTGCAGGGCGACGGCACGGTCGCGGATTTCCAGGTCCGGGAAACGTTCGGACAGGCCGGCCTCGAAACCGGCCATGCCGTCCAGTCCGTGCAGCCACACGATGATCAGCAGGTTGTGCGGGCCGCTGACGGACACGCACGAACGCACCTGTTCCATCCGGGCGACCGCGTTGCCGGTGAACCGGAGATTTCCGTGCGCGACGTTCGCCAGATAGACCACCATGGCCCGGAACCCGGCCGACGGGTGGGCGATGTCGCACCGGAACGAGATGTCCTGGTCGCGGATCATCCGCTGGACCCGGCGGCGCGCGGTGTGTTCGCTCATGCCGGTCGCGGCGCCCAACTCGGTGTAGCCGAGCCGACCGTCCCCGCCCAGGGCCCGCAGCAGGCTCCAGTCCTCCGCCGAGCGTTCCTGGGACCGGGTGCTGTAGACGATCGGCCGGAGCGGGCTCGCGGGCGGGAGCCGGGCGCGCGCGGCGGGTTCCATCGCCCGCATCCGCCAGTCGCCGCCCGCGCTGAAGAGCGTGACGCCCAGCCGGGTGCGGGTGGAGAGCACGCCCGGTAGTGCGCCGATGTCGCGGTGCACGACGTGCCCGAGGGTGGGCAGGTCGGGGGCGGCCAGGGACAGGAACAGGTCGAAGTCGCCGGTCATCTCGTCCACGCTGAAGACCCAGGGCAGTTCGGCCGTCGCGGCGATGATCCGGTCGAGTGCGCGGGGTCGGCACCTGACCTCGACGTAGGCAACCGCGGCCGATTTCGCCGAGGTGTGTGCGGTGACCCAGGCCAGGCCCTGCGCCCGCATCCGGTCCCAGCGCCGGGCCACCGTGGTCGCGTCCACGCCGAGCGCCGAACCGACGCGGGACCAGGGAGCGCGGGGCGCGGCCTGGAGCGCCTCCACGATCGCGAGATCGAGTTCGGAGAATCGCCCGCCGGAATCCTGCGCATCGCTCATCGACAGGATGCTATCCGGCAATTCCCGCCCGACGGCGCGACGAACCCGGATCCTGGCCGTACGCTAGGCCCCTGCCAAGGAGACCCGTTGTCTCTCGCTCCCTCACGCGCCAAGCCGGCCGCGGACCGGTCGTCTCGGGTCCGACACCCTTGGCTGCGCTACCTGTTGGGTCGGCTCGCGGGTGTCGTCCTGGTGCCGGCCGTCCTGGTCGTGGGCACGTTCGCGATCGTGCAACTGCTGCCGGGGGATCCGGCCGCGGTCGCGGCCGGGCGAAACGCGGACCCGGCGCAGACCGAACGGGTGCGGCACGAACTGGGGTTGGACAGGTCGTGGGTCGCGCGATTCGGCGACTACGTGTCCGGGTTGGCGACCGGCGATCTGGGCACGTCCTACCGCAGCGGCGAGCCCGTCACCGACGTGTTGGCACAACGACTGCCCTACGCCGTCGAGTTGGTGCCGGCGGCGATCCTGGTGGGGTCGGTGGTCGCGGCCTCGTCGACCTCGACGCCCGGGACGGGTGGGCCGTTGTCGTCCGGGCTGCTCGGCGGCACGGTGGTCGCGGCGAGCGTGTTCGCCTGGCCGGGGTTGGGGGCGCGGGTGGTCGAGGCGATTCTCAACCGGGACTACCCGGTGGTCCAGGGCGCGGTGTTGGCGCTGGGCGTGCCGGCGTGCCTGGTCGGCCTCGCGGTGGATCTGCTGCTCGCGCTGCCGAACCGGAACACGCTCACCGGAAACCCGCAGGCATGACGGCCCGCGGGGACGAACCCGACCGCCGAACGGGTCGGGTCGGCCGTCGGGTTCGCCGCCGTGCGGATCAGCCGTGTTCGAGCGCGACCTTCGGCAGGGCGCGACCCAGCGGCTCGGGAAGCCACCAGGCCCGAGGGACGACCGCGCGGCAGCGGCACGGGTATTCGCGAAACGCTACCCGTGATCGGCAGCATGGTGGGTGCCCCGAGCCGCGCCGCCCGGCGCGATCAGCCCTGTCTCGTAGGCCAGGACCACCGCCTGCACCCGGTCGCGCAGGTTGAGTTTCGACAGGATGCGGCCGACGTGCGTCTTGACCGTGGTCGGGCTCAGCGACAGGCGCTCGGCCAGTTCGGCGTTGCTCAGGCCGGTGGCCAGCAGCCGGAGCACCTCCAACTCGCGCGGGGTCAACTCGGACAGGTCGCGCGGCGGTGTCCCGCGTGGCTCGTCGTGGTGCGCGAAGCGCTCGATCAGTCGGCGGGTGATGGTCGGCGCGAGCAGTGCGTCGCCGGCCTGGACCAGGCACACCGCGGCGACCAGTTGCTCCGGCGTGACGTCCTTGAGCAGGAAACCGCTGGCTCCGGCGGTGAGCGCGGCGTAGACGTAGTGGTCCAGGTCGTACGTGGTCAGGATGATCACCCGGGTGCCGGTCGAGCCGCCATCGGCCAGGATGCGCCGGGTCGCCTCGATGCCGTCCATCTGCGGCATCCGGATGTCCATCAGCACCACGTCGGGCCGGGTGCGCCGGACGGCGGCGATCGCCTCGGCGCCGTTGGCCGCCTCGGCCGCCACCTCGATGCCGTCGGAGGCCAGGATCATCCCGAAGCCGGTCCGCACCAGCGCCTGGTCGTCGGCGATGACCACCCGCAGGGCCGGCCGGTTCACGCCGTCCGCCACGGAATGCGGGCCCGGATGCGATATCCGCCCGTGAGGGTCGGGCCGACGGTCAACTCGCCGTCGTAGACCGCCAGTCGCTCGCGCAGGCCGATCAACCCGCGACCATTGCCGTCCAGCGCCCGGCCGCCGGGCCCGCCACCGGTGTCGGTGACCTCGATCTCCAGGCAGTCGTCGGCATATCCGAGGACGACGCTCGCCGCCGCGCCGGGCGCGTGCTTGATCGTGTTGGTCAGCGCCTCCTGGACCACCCGGTAGGCCGCCAGGTCCACCCCGGGCGGCAGCGGGTCCGCCGGCAGCGACATCGCGACGCGTACCGGGGTGCCGGCCGCGCGTACCCGTTCGATCAGCTCGTCCAACCGGTCGAGTCCGGGTTGGGGTTCGAGGTCGTCGGGACGCTCGTGGTCGGCCGCGGCGAGCAGCCCCATCACATGGCGCAGTTCGGCCATCGCCGCCCGCCCGCCGGCCTCGACCGCGAGCAGCGCCTCCTTGGAACGTTCCGGCGCCGCGTCCATCACCTTGCGCGCCGCACCCGCCTGGATAACCATCACGCTGACATTGTGCGTCACGACGTCGTGCAATTCGGCGGCGATCCTGGACCGTTCCTCCTCGACGGCCCGGCGGGTGGCCTGTTCCTGGGCCTGTTGCAGCCGGGTGTACCGATCCCGGCTCGCCGCCAACTCCCGTCGCCAGAACAGCACCAGCCCGGCGAGTGCCCCCGCCACCAGCAGCACCACACCCGGGCTCGACCAGCCCGGCAGGATCGGCGCCGAGTCCCGAAAGGCGACACCGGCCAAAACCGCGGCGCCCACCAACACACAGACCGCACGCACCCGGTAGCGGCTGTAGACGACCGCGCTGTACGCGCCGATCACGCAGGTCAGCACGGTGATCCAGGACGCGCCGTCCTCGCCGATGGCCACCCCCGCGCACAACACCGCGGTGAACGCGGCCAGCGGGTATCGACGTCGGACGGCCAACGGAAGCGCGGAGAGCACCACGAACGGCCAGGGCACGGACGAGGGCACGTATTCCGGCCCCCAGACTTCCGGCGGTCGCGGCGGCTCGGGGGGCCGGGACGGATCGGAGGGCTCGGGCGGCTCGAACGGAACGACGCGTTGCATGTCCTGGACCGGGCCACTGTCGGGATACCGCGCCGCCACGACCAGGGCGAGCAGGGTCAGCACGATCGCCAGCACCGCGTCGACCCGCACCGCCCGTCGCGACAACGGGACCTGTCCCGGCTCCGGGCGCAGCACGATCGCCAGCCGCGCCCGCCACCCACGCCGGACCGCCGGCTCGTCTTCGCCTTCCACCGGTTCATTGTGCGACCCACCCCCGCCGGGCCGCATCCGCCTGCCCGACCACGGCCCGCTCCCCAGGGCGTACTTCGCAGGGATGACCCCGCGCCCGAGTCCGCCGCAGGGAGGGCCGAATGTCGGTTGGCGGGCCGACGCGCCCGGTGCGGGTCCGCCCCTACGTTCGCTGGGCCGGCAAGGACACGGCGCACTCGCGATCGTTAGGACGGACGATTCCCATGACCAACGTGATCGAACTGGCGGGCGTGGCCAAGCGCTACGACAGCGCCGGCGTACCCGCGCTCGGACCGCTCGACCTCGGCGTCGCCCGGGGTGAGGCGCTCGCGATCACCGGGCCCTCCGGCAGCGGCAAGTCCACGCTGCTCAACCTGGTCGCCGGCCTGGACCGGCCGACCGAGGGCACGGTGACGGTGGCCGGGCGGCGCATCGACGCGCTGAGCGAGCACGCGCTGGCCCACTTCCGCCGCGAACACATCGGCATGGTCTTCCAGTTCTTCAATCTGCTGGACGACCTCACGGTGGCGGACAACATCCGACTGCCCGCCCAGTTGACCGGGACCTCCCGACGCAAGGCGGCGGCCCGGGCCGGCGAACTGATGGAGGTGCTGGGCATCGAGCGGCATGCCGACGCCTACCCGGGTCGGTTGTCCGGTGGCGAACGGCAACGGGTCGCGGTGGCCCGGGCGTTGGTGAATCGGCCCGCGCTGCTGCTCGCCGACGAGCCGACCGGCGCGCTGGACACCGCCTCGGGGCACGACGTACGGGAGTTGCTGGTGGACCTGCACCGGGACGGGCAGACCATCGTGCTGGTCACCCACGACCTGGCGTTGGCCCGAGCGTGCGCGAGTCGCACGATCCACCTGGTCGACGGACACCTGGCGCTCGACCCGAGTGCGGAGCCGGTGCGATGAGCGGCTTCGGTACCGGCGCCCTGGGTCGGGTGGTGCGCTCCGGGGTGGGCCGGCGACGGGTGCAGACGCTGGTGGTGGCGCTGGCCACGATGATGGCCGTGGCCTCGGCGGTGGTCGCCGGATCGCTCATGGTCGCCGCGGACGCGCCCTTCGACCACGCCTTCGGGCACCAGCACGGCGCGCACCTGAGCGTGCAGTTCGACCCGGCGGCGGTGGATTCGGCGCAGGTGCGGGCCACCGGGCGGGCCGGTGGGGTCACCGCGACGGCGGGACCGTTCCCGGTGACGACGATCCGCCCGGTGGACAGCCACGGCGGGCGTCCGCCGACGCTGACCCTGGTCGGGCGGTCCAAGCCGGACGCCGACGTGGACGACCTGGACCTGAGGTCGGGCCGATGGGCGGCCGGTCCGGGCGAGATCGTCATGTCCGCGTCCTTCGCCGGCCCCGACATCAGGCTCGGCGCCACGCTGCGTGCCGGGGATGCCGCCGACGCGCCGACTCTGACCATCGTGGGCATCGCCATGTCGGCGAGCAAGACCGCCGACGCGTGGGCCACGCCCGAACAGGTCACCACGTTGGGTCCGGCGGCCGGCCCGCTCACCACGCAGATGCTCTACCGCTTCGCCGCGGCCGGCACCGGCGACGACATCGCCGCCGCCCGGGCCCGGCTCGCCGCGGCGGTGCCCGCCGGTGCGCTGCTGGGCAGTCAGTCGTACCTGGACACCAAGCGCGCCGCCGACCGCAACGCCGCGCCGACCATCCCGTTCCTGCTGGCGTTCGGCGCGCTCGGCATCGCGATGTCGGTGATCATCGTCGGCAGCGTGGTCAGCGGCGCGGTCGGCACCGGGCTGCGCCGGATCGGCATCCTCAAGGCGATCGGCTTCACCCCGCGCGAGGTGGTCCGCGCCTATGTGGCCCAGGCGTTGATCCCGGCCGGCGTCGGCATCGCGCTGGGGGTGCTGCTGGGCAACGTGATGGCGCTGCCGCTGCTGGCGGACACCGAGGAGGTGTACGGGGACACCTCGTTGTCGGTGGCGTGGTGGGTGGATGTCGTGGTGCCCGCCGCCGCGTTGCTCATCGTCACGGTCGCGGCGCTGGTGCCGGCGCTGCGCGCCGGTCGGCTGCGCACGGTCGAGGCGATCGCGATCGGCCGGGCTCCGCGCACCGGGCGGGGTCGGTGGGCGCATCGCGCGGCGGACCGACTGCCGCTGCCGCGGGCGGTGACCTACGGTCTGGCGAGCCCGTTCGCACATCCGGTCCGGATGATCGCGATGTTGCTCGCGGTGGCCTTCGGCACGGTCGCGGCGACCTTCGCGGTGGGGCTGACCTCGTCCCTGAACGCGGTCGGCCGGGCGCAGGACCCGGAGAACCGGGCGGCGATCACCGTGCTCGGCGGCGTTGGGCCCGCCGGCCACTCCGGACCCGGTGAGCCGGCCGGGCCGGGCCCCGGGAAGGGCGGAGCCGGCGGGCAGGCCGATCCCGCGCCGGTGCGCGCCGCGATCGAGGCCCAGCCGGGCACCGGCTCCTACTACGGCCTGACCCGGACCGAGGTCACCGTGGCCGGCATCGCCGGCGCGGTCCAGGCCGCCCTGTACGAGGGGGATTCGCGCAGCGGCGCCTACGAGATGATCGCGGGCCGTTGGCTCGGCGGCCCCGGGGAGGCCGTGGTGCCCACCCGCTTCCTGGACCGCACCGGCACCGGGATCGGCGACACGGTCCGGGTGACCCTCGGGGGCGACACCCGGACGTTGCGGATCGTCGGCGAGGTCTTCGACACCTCGGACGACGGCATGCGGGTGCACGCCGGCCTCGTCGACTTCGCCGCCGCCCGTCCCGACGTGTTCCTGGTGGAGCCGAAGCCGGGTGTGTCCACCGCCGGGTATGCCGAGCAACTGGGCTCGGTGTTGCGTCCGTTGGGCGGCGAGGTGTTGATCAACTCGCCTTCGCGGGCCGACGGTCTGCTGCTGATCCTGGACGCGATGGCCGTCCTGCTCACCCTCATGCTGGTCTCGGTGGCGGCGCTGGGCGTACTCAACTCGGTCGTCCTCGACACCCGTGAGCGGGTCCACGACATCGGCGTGTGCAAGGCCCTGGGCATGACGCCGAGGCAGACCGTGGGCCTGGTTCTCGCCTCGGTGGGCGGCATCGGTCTGCTCGGCGGCCTGATCGGGGTGCCGGCCGGGTTCGCCCTGCACGGCTACGTGCTGCCGGTGATGGGAGACGCCGCCGGCACCGACCTGCCGCCGAGCATCCTCGACGTGTACGGCACGCCGGAGCTGATCCTGCTCGGCCTGGCGGGCGTGCTGATCGCGGTCCTGGGCGCGGCCGTACCGGCGAGCTGGGCGGCCCGCACGCGCACGGCGACGGCGCTGCGCACCGAGTAGCCCGCGGCGCGGGTCCGGGCGGCCGACCGGCGGCCCGGACCCGGTCTCGGGTGCGGCTCAGGGCTGGGACCGGACCTCCCACAGGTCCGGGAAGACCGGGGAGAACAGGGTCGCGCGCAGATACGCGGCGCCGGCCGAGCCGCCCGTGCCGATCTGGGCGCCGATGGTGCGCTCGACCATCTTCATGTGCCGGTAGCGCCATTCCTGGAGGCCCTCGTCGATGTCGACGAGGGCCTCGCAGATCTGCGCGCCGGGCCCGGTGTCGTCGAGGTAGACGGCCCGGAGGGTCTCCTGTACCTCCGGGTCCGGTCGCCATGCGGTGCTCGTGTCGCGCTCCAGGACCCGCTCGGGAACCGGGTAGCCCAGCCCCGCGAGGTGCCGCAGCAGCGAGTCGAACACCGACGGGCGGTGGGCGGCGGCCTTGAGCCCCTCGTCCGCACCGACGTCGTAGCCGCCGAACTCGCGTCGCCCCAGCACCGCTTCCAACTCGCGGAACTGTGCGGACTGGAACCCGCTGGAGGTGCCGAGCGCGTCGCGGAAGGACGCGAACTGCCGGGGCGTCATGGTCTCCAGGATGTCCAACTGGCCGACGACGGTCTTCAGGATCTTGGCGACCCGCCGCGCCGTGTGCAGGGCGCCCACGCCGTTGCCGCCCGCCAGTTGTCGCTGGAGCAGGGCCACCTCGTGCAGGATCTGCTTGAACCACAACTCGTAGACCTGGTGGATGACGACGAACAACATCTCGTCGTGCGCGTCCGTCCTGGGCTCCTGGCACGACAGCAGCGTGTCCAGGCGCAGATAGCTTCCGTACGTGACGGCCGGGGCGTCGCTCATCGTCGCTTGTTCTCCTTGCGGGCTTGGATACCGTTCCGACGGGCCGGAAACGACGGGCACCATCCTGTGCCGGTCGAGGACTTTCCGGAATGGCCGACGCACGGAAGGAAGCCGGGTGGATGTCATGATCGCCACGCGTTCGGCCCGGTCGGGTTTACGTATGTGAACCGCCCGGCCGGCGGTTGGGCTAGCCGCCCGGACCGGGCGGGTCCGGGAGGTCCGCGTCGGGGCCCGCTCCGGTCGACCGTCGGCGCAGGCCGACCTGCACGGCACCCAGGACGACCCGCCCGATCACGCCCAGCGCGACCAGGTTCACCAACATCTGGATCATGGCCACCACACGCGCGACCTCGGACGTCGGCGCGATGTCGCCGAAGCCGACGGTGGTGAACACGGTGACGGTGAAGTAGAGCGCGTCGGTTCGGGTCAGCGGTTCGGTGAAGGCGTCCGCGCGGTCCGATCCGATCATGAAATAGAACGCGGCGAAGAGCAGCAGGAGGAAGGGCAGCAGGATGGACAGCGCCTCGACGGCCCGCAGTCGTGGTCGGTCGGCGCGGGTGATCGCGTCGATCTGCCAGAGCACCAGGGCGGCGAACACGAGCAGCCCGACGCCGAGGCCGATTCCGGCGGCGACGTCCAGGGGGCGGTCCAACGGAAGCACGTAGTACAGGACCAGCAGCAGGACGGCGGTGACCAGGCCGCGCAGCAGCCCGAGCAGCACCATCCGTCGGCCGACCGGATCCTTGGTGGCGAACAACGTTCCTCGCAACGTCGACGTCGGATCTCCGGGCGACTGGTCCGAGGTGAAGATCCGCTTCCTCGGGAGCCACCTTAGCCCGCATTTGCGACAAATTCGGGCGAACGGGCCGGCGTGGCGTGTGGTCGGGGACCGGGTTTCGCCGGCGTGTCCGCTGTGCGCTCGGCCCTCCCCGCGACCGCCGAGCCCGACCCGGTGGTTGCCTCGGCGCTGCGGCGGCACTAACGTCGAAGGGTGACTGCCGGGTCGGCCATGGGCCATTCACGAGTAGGGCACCCGGCCTCGGCGTGATGCCCGGGCGGGCCAGAGCCCCGCCCTTCTCCTCTCCGTCTCCTCGCTTCCGGCGCCCGCACGCGGCGCCCGTTCGTACGGATTTCCAGACCGGAGAGGGTCCCACCGATGACGCACGACCAGCAGCAGACCCCGCAACTTCCGATATCCACCGTGCAGTTGAACCACACCGCGATCTACGCCGCGGACCGGCGGGCGGCGGCCGAATTCCTCGCCACGATCCTGGGCCTGGACGTCGGCGCCCCGTTCGGGCCGTTCCTGCCCATCGACCTCGGCAACGGCGTGACGCTCGACTATTACGAGAAGCGCGACGAGCCGATCCAGTCCCAGCACTACGCGTTCCTGGTCCCGGAGGGGCGGTTCGACGGCATGATCGCCCGCCTGGAGGCGCTCGGCGTCACCTACTACGCCGACCCGCACCACACCCGCCCCGGCGAGATCAACGACCTCTTCGGCGGCCGCGGCGCCTACTTCGAGGACCCGAACCGCCACAACATGGAAATCCTGACCCGCCCGTACGTGCGCCCCTAGGGCATGTCCTCGATGCCCGGGGGCGGACACCTGCCCGCCCCCGGGCGGCACGGCGGGATGGGACCAGGACGGAACGGGACGGCCGGACGATCACGCGGTGACCATTTCCGAACCGGGTCGCGGATCCGTCCGGAAGCGGTAACAGCGGGAGGCGCGGAGCGCGGTGGCGGCTAGGTTCCTGGGACGACGGGTCGCCGCAGGGCGTTTCGCACGTGGATCGGTCCGGGGGGACGTGGTCCGCGACCCGTCTTCGTACTACACCGAATCCGGGGGGAACACGGTGCGAAGCTCCGTCAAGTCCACGCGCGTAGTCCGTCGATCCGTACGGCGCGCCGCGCTGCCGCTCACCGCGCTCGTCCTGATCGCGGGGCTGAGCGCCTGCGAATCCGCCGGCGGCGACGGCGACGAGGCGAATCCGAAGGCCGTTTCGACGCAACCGGGCAAGTCCGGGGAGGCGCCCGGCACCAGGCCGCCCGCGGACAAGCCCGGCGAGAAGCCGGCCGACAAGCCCGCGGACACGTCCGCGGACCCGAAGGCACCGCAGAACAAGGCGCCCGCGACCAAGGCCCAATTGACCGCCGCACTGCTGAACGCGCAGGAACTCCCCGCGGGACTGACCGTCAAGGGGACCGTCGACCCGAACCGGAGCGATTCGCCGACCGTCTCCGATCCGCGCTGCCAACCGATGCTCGGTCAGGGCCGAACCAGCTCCGCCACCATCGAACGCAACCTCGTGGGCGGCACCGATCCGCAGGGCGTCGTCCAGCCCGACACCGACATCGTGCTGAGCAGTTACGCACTCGACCGGCTCGACCGGCAGTGGTCCACCTACCTGGCTGCGGCGAAGACCTGTAAGCGGTTCACCTTCCAAGTCGACGGCGGAACGGTCGAATTCCATGTGCTCGACGTGCGCCTCGACGCCTACGGTCCGGGCAGCATCGAGATCTCCTCGATGTTGCGGGTCGGCGGCGCCACCGCGCCGTTCACCCAGGCCATCGCCCGAATCGGCACGACCGTGGTGCAGTTGCAGGCAAGCGGCGAGGACGGCACCACGACCGCGCCGACCTTCCCGGACCACCTCGTGCAGGGTCAGATCGACAAGGTCCGGTCCGAGATCGGCGGCTGACGGCGTCAACGGGCCCCGGGGGGCCGGGCCGGGGGGGGGTACACCGACCGAAGGGCCCGGGGCCCCCCCGGCCCGCGAATGGCCCCGGGGGGCCCCCCCCCCGCCCGGGGGGGGGGCGCACGACCCGGCGAACGCATCGCCGGA
>NZ_JBHZAV010000163.1:0-20650 GCF_042754445.1 Embleya sp. NPDC059213 | reverse complement strand
GGTCCGGCGGGGGGCGTTCACCTTCCCCCCCCGGGGGGTAGGTGCCGCCGGCGGGGCCATCGAGCACACGCCGCGGCTAGTCCTTGCTTCGCGCGCTGGTGATCACGCGGTAGCCGAGGCCGGCGGTGCTCTCCTCGACCAGGAACAGTCGGCCGTCGTGTTCGAAGGGCTTGGGCATCGTCTCGGCGACGGAGACGCCCAGGCGCAGCGGATACTCGTCGAGTACGCGGATGTGCCCGGTTTCCGGGTCGAAGTGGACCAGGCGCGGGGGCTTGCTGCCTCGGGCGTTGACCCACACCCGCAGGCCGCCGTCCCGGTCCACCGCGATCGGCGCGGCCTTGCTGTCCACGCTCACGCCCACGACCTTGACGGCGGCGGGCAGCGCGGAGATCCAGCGCACGCGGCCGCTCGCCCGGTCGATCGCGATGATCTGGTTGGCCCCGGGCGTGCTGGACGCGTGCACGGACCGGCCGTTGTTGCCGGGAACGTAGATCGTGCGGTCGTCGGCCAGGATGCGCGGCGCGGTGCCGCGCGCGTCGCCGATCAGCGGGCCGCCGGCCTCGATCGGGTAGGCGGGCTCGCCCCGGTCGGACAACACGATCAGCCGCGTCGGCCCGCCCGGTGCGTTCGGCTCGTCGACGATCACGGGGGAGGTGGCGACCACCGGCGATCCGCCCTTGGCGACGGTGCCGTCCCGGGGCAGCTTGTGCACCCAGGCCGGCTTGCCGGTGAGCGGGTCGACCGCCCACACGGCGTCGGTGGTCCCGCACAGTCCGTTGGCGACGAGCGCGGGGCCGCCGCGGAAGCCGGTGACGTGGCAGCCCGCCGCGAAGGTGCGGTCCGCGACCCACAGTTGAGCGCCGTCCTTGATCCGGAACGCGGTGTCGCCGCTGACCGCGACACCGCGCGAGACGGCCAGGCGTTCGCGGGCGGGGGTGTCCTTGGCGGGGCGCGGCTTGCTCCACACCTCGGTGCCGGAGGTGATGTCGATGCCGGCGATCCGGTCGCACGCGGTACCGACGCCGTAGACGACGACGGCGATCGGGCCGTCGGTCTCGGCGCCGGCCGCGCACATCGCGGCACCGTTCGGGAGCGGCTTCTCCCACACGGTGGCCCCGCTGTCCACGCGGTACGCCACCACCCGGGCACGTTCCGAGCGGACCACGGTGTCGCCCTGGAACCAGGTGCCCTCCAGCGTGCGCGGGTCGGCGACCGCGTTGTCGGGGGGCTTGGGGCCGTCCCGACCCTCCTTCAACGCCCAGGCGACGGTGACGCGTTCGCCGACGTTGTCGTAGCCCTGGGGCTGCCGGACGGCCTGCCGGACCGCGCCGACACCCGCGATCGCGAGTACCACCAGGGCCAGGATCGTGCCGCGGAGCAGGATCGGCCGATCGCGCGCGGGCCGGACCCGGTCCGGGGCGAGCGGCGGTCCGAACACGAAGTGGTGCGCCGAGGCGGCGGGTTGCAGCGGCATCGGGGCCGGCGTCGGCGGGAGCGGCGAACCGGGGCCGGCCGGGCCGACATACCCGGCTCCGTGCGGGTGCGGGTGCGGGTGCGCGTGCGGGTAGGGCGTGGGCTGCGGATGCGGGTCGTGCAGCGGCAGGTTGGGGTTGGCGACGAAGCCGCCGCCGGAGGCGTTCGGGAACGGCGCGGGTCGGGGCTGTGGTTGGGCCGGGTCGGGGGCGGCAGGCCGGCTGTGAGGATGGCCCGGCGACTGGGGTGCGGTCCGATCCGACGGCGGGGCGAACGCGGGTGGCGTCTGGGCCTGGGCCGGCGGGGCGAACGGCGGAGGTGTCCCGGGCGACGCCGGCGGGGCGTACCCCGGGGGCGTGGACTGCCCCGCCCGGGCCCGGCGTTGCTCGTCCCACGGGTCCTGCGAGTCCTGCCGGTTCGGCGCGCCGTCCGGGTCGTGCGGGTGCCGCGGGGTGCTCACGCGCCACCTCCCGCGATACCGGGTAGCACCGGTGCGCCGAGGCCGACGTCGCGGGGACCGGGCAGGTCCTTCTTGAGGTCGCCGCGGTCCAGCGGGCCCACCGACTGGCCGACGTTGTGCAACCACAACACCAGGAACGCGATCACGGCGGCCGATGCCGCGGTGATCAGCACACACACCACGATCACCCGCACCTTGCGCGGCGCGGCCGGCCGGTTCGCCGCGGGCGGCTCCGTCGCCCCGCCCCACGATTGTGGTGTCGGTCCCGGTCGTGGTGTCGGCCCGCGGCCCCGACCCTGCCCCGGCAATGAGTGCGTCATGACGATCGCGCCCCCCGTGTTCCTGTCCCGAATCCACCCCGTGCCGCGACCGCGATCCGGCACCCTCGACGCAACGCCGCGTCGATCACCGTACCGACCCCGGCCGGTTCCCGCCGACAATCACCCCCCGCCCGACGTGGAACCCGCGCCGGGCGCGGGCTCGACGGACGCTCTGCGGGAGGCGGCCGGGACCACCTTGTTGGCGGTTTGTCGAGGTGGGGCAGGATGGCGACGCGTCGATCGACGTCGTTGTCGTAGCGGGGAAGTGGATCGTGTCGTTTCAGCATCCGGCCGGGGGCGAGCAGCCGCCGCCCGGTGGTGGGCCCTATGGGCCGCCGCCGGGATACGGGGCACCGCCGCCCCCCGGTCAGTCGTACGGTGGGCCCTACGGTCCGCCGCCCGGGGCCCACCAGCCGGGCGCCCACCCCTACGGATACGGGGCCCCCGGGCAGCCGATGTACGGGCCGCCGCCCGGATACGGCCCTCCGCTGCCGCCGGAGCGCCGCGGCCCCAAGGTCGCTCTGATCGTGACGGCCGTGGTCGGTGTGCTGGCGGTCGGTACGGTCGCCGTGCTGGGGGCGACCGGGGCGTTCTCCTCCGATGACAAGGACTCGGTGGCCGAGCCCGCGTCGTCGGTTTCCGCGCCGGTGACCGGTGGGCCGACCACGCCGACCACGCGGCCCACTTCGGCGCCGCCGGCGCCGCCTCGGCCGACGAGCACGGCGTCGACGGCCAAGCGCCGGGTGGACACCCCCGCGCGGGCGGGCGGCCTCGATCGTATGGGCGACGACGTCTATCCGCTCCAGACCAGCATCCGGCGGCAGGCGGTGGCCGGTTCGAAGGTCGCCGCCTACGGTCCGGCCGGGGCGACCACCCCGACCGCGCTGGTGATGGTGATGGCCAACCCCTCGCCGCTGTTGTCGCCGACGACGGTGATGGATCAGATCATCGAGGGCATGCAGGACGGTGCGCAGGAGAAGTCGGCGGACATGGGCAACGTGCGCGAGATGACTCCCGGCGCCCTCGGCGGTGTGGTGCGTTGTACCAGCATCCGCTCGGGGGGCAAGGCGCTGCCCACGTGTGTGTGGGCGGACGCGGACACGGTGGGGGTCGTCTACGCGATCAACGAGACGTCGTTGGACGCCGCGTCGGCACTGACCCTGCGGGTGCGTCCCGATCTGGAGAAGTGACCGGCCGTCCGGAGCGTGACCCACCACGTGGGGAAGCGACCCACCGGTGATTTCGGTGCACGCGGCGGGCCGGCTCGATTCGTCGAGTCGGCCCGTTCGCATTCCCGGGACCCGCTGCCCGCTCCGGCGATACCGGGATTCGGGGCGGGTCGGCCGGTGTCCACCTTCGGCCCGGTCGCCGACTGCGCCGGCGAGCCAAATCGGGGCGGAGTTCTTGGTGGCTCGTCCCAACGCGGTACTCGGAGTGCTCATTATGCTTCGAGGAGTGGCTACGCGAGGAGTCGGTTATGGTTGCCCCGTTCGACACGACGGATTTCCGGCGTACCCTCGGATACCTGCCGACCGGGGTAACGGTAATCACCACCACCGACCCGTTCGGCCGGCCCGTCGGTATGGCGTGCAATTCGTTCATGTCGGTTTCGTTGAATCCCCCACTGGTCATGTTGTGTGTCGGTGAGGCGTCGGCGACGCTGGTGGATCTTCGACAGAACGGCGGATTCTGCGTCAACATCCTCGGCAGCGACCAGGGGCAGTTGTGTCGGCAGTTCTCGGTCAAGGACATCGATCGATTCGCCGGTGTCCGGTGGAGCGAGTCGGCGGCCGGCCCGGAATTGTGTGACGCGCTCGCCTGGATGTCGTGTTCGATCGACGTCGAGCATGTCGCCGGGGACCACGTCATCATCATTGCCGAGGTCACCGGGCTGCGAGTGAATCCGGACGAGCCCGAGCCGTTGGTATTTCATCGCGGCCTGTTCGGGTCCTTTCGGGAGAGCGCGAAACCGGTCGCGGCCGGGGCCGCACCCGGAGCGGGAGCCGGCGCCGGCGGCCGGACGGTGTCGGTCGCCCCGAGTACCGCCGGATAGGCGTACGCGCCGCCCGCATCTCGCGCCGCGGACGCACGGCGAGCCGACCACGCCTCGCCGTTGCCCGAAGGCACGCGAGCGCACCGCCGTAGCCGAGCCCCCGAACGCGCGGCCCCGCAGCGCCGTACCGCGGCGCAGGCGCCCGCCCGCACCGGCGCGCGACCGGCGCGGACCGGCCCGGCAGCCTCGTTCGTCCCGCCCGAATCGCCCGCCACACGACCCCCACGCGGGTCGGCGTCGGCGCCGCGCGGGCCGAACCCGCGGCAGATCCACCGTCGTTCGCACTGGTATCGGCAGGTCGTGCGCGCCATGCTTGCCCACACCTTCCGCGCCGCGTGTCGTCGTGCCGCCGGCGGAAATGGCGGAAACGGGGCAGCGGGAACGGTCTTTCCTCTCGCATATCGCTCACCATGGCGGAGAATGGCTCATTAGGGATTAATTTTTATATACCGGCCAAATGGTAGAGACATTGAACGCTGCTCGGGTATCCTTCCGGGAGGTAAATGGAAGGAATGCTTAGTTCACTGGGAGTGCCTTTGTTTCCCGAACCGGGTGCCGGAATATTCGAAGTTTATGAATGGAGTTTAGGCCAGGACGGATTCGCGGTCGACGATGTCACGCACGAGTTCGGATTCGAGAGTCCCGGCCGGGGTGAGGAGATCGTGGCCGAACTCCTGGAACTTCGGCTCATTCAACCGTCCCGTCACCAGGACGCCTGGTTCGTCCCGGCGGACCCGAGTATGGCCTCCTCCCGGCTCCTGACGCGCAGCGAGCGCGAGTTGCTCGGTTGGAAGATGGCGACGGGCCAGCTCCGGAACGAGCTGGCCCGACTTTCGCTGCTGTTTCGGTCGAGCAGGTTCGGCGATCGGAATGTCAATTCATTCGACGTGGTCAAGGAACCCGAGACGGTCGAATTGCTGCTTTCCGAGGCGGCGGCGCACAGTTCGCACGAGGTCGTCTGTATGCAGCCCCGCGGCGGGCGGCCGATCGACGAGTCGATCGAGGCGCAGACCCGGAATTTCCGACTGCTCGGCCGGGATGTGCGCCTGCGTGTCCTGTACCAGCACGCGGCCCGGTTCGACATACCGATCCGCGAGTATGCGGGGAAGTTGGTCGACGCCGGTGCCGAGTTGCGGACGGCCGGAGCGCTGTTCGGCGAGATATACATCTTCGACCGCTCTTCGGCGTACATCCTCGCGAGCGGCGACGAGGGCGGTGCCGTGGTCGTGCAGGAGCGCTCGCTCATCGACTTTCTCTACTCCTGTTTCGAGCACGTCTGGGCGACCGCGAAGGATTTCGACAGTCGACGGGCCGAAACCGAAGTCATCAGCAGCGACATGAAGAAGGAGATCGTCAAGATGCTGATCTCCGGCGCGAAGGACGAAGCCATCGCCCGGCGTCTGGGCGTGTCGGTCCGCACCTGCCGTAAACATATCGGCCAGGTTATGCAGATGTTCGGCGCGACGAGCCGGTTCCAGTTCGGCTACCTCGTGAAGGAGGCGAACCTGGCGGAGGACGTGTAGCGGTGGCCGGTTCCGTCCACCCCTTGGCCGGCTGCGGCGCGGCCGCGCCCTCCCCTCGACCCGTCCGTCGGCGCGCGCCCGCCGTGGGGACCGTTCGGCGCATGACCGGGTACCCGTGTGCTGGTCAAGTGCAGGGTGCGTGAGTTTCCTCAAGTGGAAGTGCAGCTTGATGAGCGGGTCGGGGGGTGGAGTCCGCAGCGCTTCTGTCACACACTGTAGGGAGTCGCAACCGCACAACGGCGGGATGTTCGCCGAACACCAGCCGAACACCAAGGGGGCCGCGTCGATCCGTTCATCCCTTGCGTCACCGGTCCACCCGAGCGTTACAAGCGGGGTTTCGGGGGCACGGCGGCGAGGTAGGTTGCGCATGGAGAATCCTGCTCGAATTCATTCACTGGTCATTTTCCCCGGGTGCGGGGTGGCATAGGATTTCGTACCCAGGGCGGCCTTGCAGTCGGCGTCGCAAAGATGCGACTCGGTCGACCTGACGATCCATTATTCTCGTGTTCGCTTGTCTCGACGAGTGGACACTCTCTTGATGTGCACAATTCCTTCCGAAAGTATTTCCGCACGCGATCTTTCCGCACGCAAACTTTCCACACGCAAACCGGGGGTGGTTATGAGCGGGTCTGTCGTTCGTGATATCGGTCGGGGGTTCAGAAAGCCCTTCGCCGTTCCGGGACGGGCGGGCGTGGTCGACCGATGACCGAAAACGGGCGCGCGCCGCAGCTTGCGGTGTTCGGCGCGGGAGTGATGGGAATCGGGATCACGACCCTCGCGGTCGGGCGCGGGGTGCCGGTCGTCCTGGTCGACGTGGATCCGGCACGGCTGGGCAACGCCCGCGAGCGAGTACGGGACGAGCTTCGGCTCGCCCACATGATGGGCGCGCTCCCGCGCGGCGGGCCGATCGGCGAGTTGGAACTCGCCGACTCCGCGGTGGCGGCGGCGGATGCGACCTGGGTGATCGAGGCGATCACCGAAGTGGCCGAGCTGAAGGCCAAGGTGCACCGGGAGATCGCCTCCGTGGTCGCGCCGGGCACGCTGCGGATCACCAATACCTCGTCCATTCCGGTCGACGAACTGGCGGGGGAGGTACCCAACCCCGACTCCCTGCTGGGCGTGCACTTCATGAATCCGCCCTACCTGATCGGGACGCTCGAGGTGATCCGGGGGCCGCGGACCGGCGAGGCGGCGATGACGGCCGTGCGAGACCTGCTGGCCACGTTGGATCGCAAGGGGATCGTGGTCGGGGACGGGGCCGGCTTCGTCACCAGCCGCCTGCTGCACCGGATGATCAACGACGCGGCGAACATCGTCGAGGAGGGGCGGGCCGGCGTCGAGGACGTCGACGCCCTGATGGAGGGCTGTCTCGGACACCCGACGGGCCCGCTGCGCACCGCCGACCTGATCGGTATCGACAACCTGGTCGACTCCCTGGTGGTGCTCTACGAGCGCACCGGGGACGAGGGTTGCCGGCCCAGCGAGTTGCTCCTGCGCAAGGTCGCCGAGGGCAACCACGGCCGTAAGACCGGGCGTGGTTTCTACGAGTACGGCGTCCGCTGATGGCCGGCCAGGTGGAAGTGGACGAGCGCCTGCTCGACTACGTGCGGTCGGTGTCCCTGCGCGACGACGAGATCCTGCGCGACCTGGTCGCCGAGACCGCCTTCATGCCCGCGCTCAGCGCCATGGTGACGATGCCCGAAGAGGGGCAACTGCTGGCCATGCTGGTCGGGTTGACCGGCGCCGGCCGAGTGCTGGAGATCGGCACCTTCACCGGCTACAGCACGCTGTGCATGGCCCGGGCGCTGCCGCCCGGCGGGCGGATCGTCACCTGCGACATCAGCGAGCGCTGGACCAGGATCGCCCGGCGGTACTGGGAACGGGCCGGGGTCTGCGACCGGATCGAACTGCGGCTGGGGGACGGCGCGCAGACCATGGTGGACCTGCTCGCCGAGCACGGGCCGGAGACCTTCGACCTGGTCTTCGTCGACGCCGACAAGACCGGCTACGCGCGTTACTACGAAGAGGCGCTGACCCACCTGCGGCCCGGCGGCCTGATCGTGCTGGACAACACCCTCTACTTCGGGCGGGTCGCGGACCCGGAGGCGGACGACGCCGACACCGAGGCCATCCGCGCGCTCAACGCCGCGCTCCTGGTCGACAGCAGGGTCGAACTGTCCATGCTCGTCATGGCGGACGGCATCACGTTGGCACGCAAGAACAAGGTGCAATAGGAAGGGACTTTTCCCATGACGGACCAGACAACGGATCTGACGGTCGCCGACATCGAGCAGCGGATCGGCGAGTTTCTCCAGGCGAAGACCAGGCTGACCTGGGAGCCGGAGGTGGACCTGTTCGCCTCGGGCGCGGTCTCCTCGCTGTTCGCGATGGAGCTGGTGGTGTTCGTGGAGAGCACGTTCGGCGTCGCGGTGGAGGGTGCCGACCTCGCCATGGACAAGTTCCGCACCGTGCGCTCGATGAGTTCGCTGGTGACCCGGCTGCGCACCGGTGGTGACGGTGCTTGACGCCCTGACCGCCCTGGTGACCGAGACGGTCGCCGACGCCGCGGGCGAGTGGGACGTGGCGGGCGAGATTCCGATCGACGTCCTGCGCGGACTCGGCGCCAAGGGCGTGCTGTGCGCCGAGGCGAACCCGACCTTCGGCGGGCTGGGCCTGTCCGGCGCGGCCAACGGCGAACTCGCGGCGCACACGGGCGCGTTGTGCAGCTCGCTGCGCAGCGTGATGACCTCCCAGGGGATGGCCGCGTGGACGATCCAACGGTTCGGTGACAAGGCACAGCGCACCGAGTACATCGGCCGGCTCACCGGCGGCGAACTGGCCGCGGTGGCGTTCAGCGAGCCGGGCGCGGGCAGCGATCTCGCCGCGATGGCCACCGAGATTCGGCGCGACGGCGACGAGATCGTCGTGGACGGCACCAAGACGTGGATCACGGTCGCCGCGTACGCCGACTGGATCCTGGTGTTCGGTCGCCACGAGCGCGGCGCCGCGGTCGCCGTGGTGCCGACGTCGGCGCCCGGTGTCCGGGTGACCCGGGTGGCCGAACCGCTCGGCTGCCGAGCCGGCGGGCACGCCACCGTGGAGCTGGACGAGGTGCGGTTGCCCGCGACGAACCTGCTCGCGGTGGCCGGCCAACCGGCGCTCATGCTGACCACCATCGCGCTGACCTACGGCCGGCTGTCGGTGGCCTGGGGCTGCGTGGGAATCCTGCGCGCGTGCCTGGCGGCCGTCGCTCGACACGCGGCGACCCGGGAGCAGTTCGGCAAGCCGCTGCTGCAACACCAGCTCGTCGCCCGGCACCTGGCCGAGCTCTATGCCGCGGAACGAACGGCGACGTTCGCCTGCGAGCAGGCGAGCCGCAGTTGGGACGCGGGTTCGCCGGAGCAGGTACCGGCGTCGGTCCTGGCCAAGCACGTCGCGGCCGGGAACGCCGCGCGCGGCGCGGCCTCGGCGATGCAGGTGCTCGCCTCCGCGGGGGCGGCGGGCGGGCACGTGGTGGAGCGGGCGTACCGGGACGCGAAGTTGATGGAAATCATCGAAGGCAGCAACGAGATCTGCCAGTTGATCCTCGCTGAGCACGCCGCCTCGGCGGCGGGCTGAGCGGTCGCAGAAACGGGGGCGAAGATGTCCGAAACACAACCGGTCGTGAAGTGCCTGGTGTGGGATCTCGACAACACACTGTGGAACGGCACGTTGGTCGAGGACGGCCATGTCGAGGTCGACGACGTCGTGCGCAAGGTGATCGTCGAACTCGACGCGCGGGGCGTGTTACAGGCGGTGTCCAGCCGCAACGACCACGACGAGGCGTGGGCGCGGCTGGAGGAGCTCGGCCTCGCCGAGTACTTCGTCCTGCCGCACATCGGCTGGGGCCCGAAGTCGGAGTCGGTGCGCCGGATCGCCGAGCAGTTGAACTTCTCGCTCAAGACGATCGCGTTCATCGACGACCTGCCGACCGAGCGCGCCGAGGTCGAGTACCACCTGCCGGAAGTGCGCTGCTACCCGGCCGAACAGGTCGGCGTGTTGCTCGGCCTGCCCGAGTTCAGCCCGGCGGTGGTCACCGTCGATGCGCGCCGGCGCCGGCAGATGTACCAGGCCGGGTTCGAGCGGGACCGGGAGCGGGAGCAATACCACGGCGCCGACGAGGAGTTCCTGCGCTCGCTCGACCTGGTGATGCGGATCGGCAAGGCCAGGGACGAGGAGATCACCCGGGTCGAGGAACTGACCCTGCGGACCAGCCAGATGAACGCGACCGGCGTGCACTACTCGGATGCCGCGCTGCGTTCGTTCCTGTCCGACGAGAGCCACGACGTGCTGGTGGTCTCGATGAGCGACCGCTTCGGACCGCACGGCGCGGTCGGGGTGATGTTGATCGAGAAGACCCCGAGTGCCTGGCACATCAAACTGTTGGCGACCTCGTGTCGGGTCGTCTCGTTCGGCGCGGGCGCGGTACTGCTGCGCTGGCTCACCGACGCCGCCGCCCGGGCCGAGGTGCACCTGGTCGCCGACTTCCGGCGCACCGAACGCAACCGAATGATGGAAGTGGCTTACCGGTTCGCGGGGTTCACCACCGCGACCTGTGCCTGCCTGGACTCGTTCTCGCCGCCCGAGGGAACCGAGTGCCTGCATCTGGAGCCGGTCCGGCAGGACGCGCCCACCACCATGCGCGTCCTTACGCCGGAACCGAACGTCGACGGCCGTGAAGCGGAATGGCTGTAACCGGGGCTCATCGCTCGGTCGACCGCTGAACAGGAACGATCTACGGGGGATCTCTTGCAGTTCTTGGTGCTCGGCCCGTTAAAACTGATGGACGACGAGAAACCGATCGCGATCGGTGGCGACCGACGCCGAGCCACACTCGGCCTGTTGCTGCTCAACGCCAATCGCGAAGTGGCGACCAGCAAGCTCCTCGAAGGTCTGTGGGGCACGGAGGAGACACCGGCGACGGCGCGCAAGATCCTGCAGAACGCGGTTCGCGGCCTGCGGGTGATGTTCGCCGAGCACGCGCGTGACGACGCGCGTCCGCCGGCGCTGCTGACCTGTTCGCACGGCTACCAGTTGCAGGTGGACCCGGAACAGGTCGACATGTTCCGGTTCCACCGCCTGGCGCAGGCCGGCCGGGCGCAACTCGCGGCCGGCCGCCCCGCCGCCGCGGCGGTCACCTTGGGGGAGGTGCTCGCCCTGTGGCGCGGCGAGGCGCTGGCCGACCTGGTGGAGAGCGGGCACTCCTGGGCGGAGCTGACGGCGTTGCAGAACGCCCGCCTGGACGTGATGGAGGACTACTACGAGGCCGAGCTGGCCAACGGGCGCCACCAGGCCGTCCTGGGCGAGCTGGAGGCGATGGTCGAGGCCGAGCCGCTGCGCGAACGGGCCTGCCACCAACTGATGCTCGCGCTGTACCGCAGTGGTCGTCAGGCCGACTCGCTCGCGGTCTACCGGCTGGTGCGGCTGCGGCTGGCCGAGGAATTCGGGCTGGAACCCGGCCGCGAACTAAGGCTGTTGCAACACTCGATCCTGGTGCACGACCCGGCCATCGCGGCGCCTGCGGGGCCGCCGCCACCGGTGGTGATCTCCGGGCTCGGGCAGCCGGCGGAGCGGCCCGAGCCACCGGTGCGCAGGGCGGTCCAGCTCGTCGCTCCGCCGACCCCCGGCGTGCGCAGCACGGTCAGCGCCGTGCTGATCCGCGCCGACTTCGGGGCCGGCCGTCGGGTCACCGACATCGGCGAGGCGCTGGAGCGCACCGCGACGACCGTGCACGAGGAGGTGGAGCGGGTCGGCGGCGTGGTCGCCGGATCGACCGGCTCGGTGACGCTGGCCGTGTTCCGGCCCACCTCGCCGCACGAGGACGGCGCCGAGCAGGTCGCCGAACGCGCGGTGCACGCCGCGATGTCGTTGCGACAGCGGATCTGCCTCGACGTACCGGACGGCGAGCGGCCCGCGCTGCGGGTGGCGGTGTCCACGGGCGAGGTTCCGGTCCGTCCCGGCCAGACGTTGCTGGAGCCACTGCCGGTCAACGGCGCGCTGCTCGCCGACTGCGAGTCGCTGCTCCAGTTCGGCGAGGACGCCGAGATCGTGGTCTGCGGTCGGACCAGAAGGCTGACCGGGGCGGCGATCCGGTACGGCCGCGAGGGCGGCCTGCGTCCGCGCTGGACCGTCAAGGGCCGCTGCCGCGAGCCCTTCGCCCAGCCGGAGGTCTTCGACCGCGAGCCCGAACTCGACGTGCTGAGCAGCTTGTTGGAGCGCGTGCGCCGTCGTGCCCGGCCGCACCTGGTGCTGGTGTTGGGTGCCCCGGGGATCGGCAAGTCGCGGTTGCTCACGGCGTTCGAACGTCGCGTCCAGGACGCGGCGACCGTGCGGCTGGAACCCGGCGGGCCGGTGGCCACCCCGAACGTGGCCAAGCTCGCCGAACACCGCCCGCTCGTGGTCTTCGCCGACGACCTGCACCTGGCCGACAGCGCGACCCTGGAGACCATCGAGGACCTGCTTCGGCTGCCCGAGCCGATGCCGCTGCTGGTGGTCGCCGCGGCCCGGCCGGAGTTGTTCCGCCGCCGCCCCGGATGGGGCGACGGTCAACGACAGGCGAGCTGGATGACGCTCGAACCGGTGACGCTCGACCCACCCGTCGAAGCACCGTACGAGCACACCATGCCGACGCTCTGCCACGCCGCCGGCTGAGCACGGACCCGATTCCTTGGTTCGGGGAGCCAGATTCGCGGCCCGGTATGGGTTTCCTGAACCCGGCTGCCCACCGCCCCCGCAGGGTTGACTGGCCCAGTTGAGTACTCGGCCGGAGGAGTGACGACACGATGGAGAACGAGGGCAGGCTGCGGAATTACCTCAAGCAGGCGGTTGGGGAACTGCAGGACACACGCGAGCGTCTGCAGGAACTGGAGCGGGCGGCCGGCGAGCCGATCGCGATCGTCGGCATGGCCTGCCGCTTCCCGGGAGGTGTCGTCTCGCCCGACGGGCTGTGGGAGTTGGTGCTCGAAGGCCGGGACGCGGTCGGCGACTTCCCCACCGACCGCGGCTGGGACATCGACGGCCGGTACGACCCCAATCCCGGTGTGCCGGGCAGCTTCTACGCGCGCGGCGGCGGATTCCTGTACGAAGCCGCCGAGTTCGACGCCGAGTTCTTCGGGATCTCGCCCCGCGAGGCGTTGGCGATGGATCCGCAGCAGCGACTGCTCCTGGAGACGTCCTGGGAGGCGCTGGAGCGGACCGGGATGGACCCGCAGTCGTTGCGGGGCAGCGAGACCGGGGTGTTCGTCGGACTGATGGGCCACGGCGGCCAGCGCTACGGACTCGGCGCGGAGGAATCCGGGCAGGGCGGTGACGGCTTCGGCGGCACCGGGAGCGCGGCCAGCGTCGCGTCCGGCCGGATCGCCTACCTGCTCGGCCTGGAGGGGCCGGCGTTGACGGTCGACACGGCGTGCTCGTCGTCGCTGGCCACCATGCACCTGGCGAGCCGGGCCCTGCGGATCGGGGAGTGCTCGCTGGCGCTGGCCGGCGGGGCGTCGGTGATGGCGTCGCTGGACACGTTCGTGGACTTCTCGCGGCAACGCGGGCTGGCCGAGGACGGCCGGTGCAAGGCGTTCTCGGCCTCGGCGGACGGCACCGGCTGGTCCGAGGGCGTCGGGATGGTGGTGCTGGAGCGGCTCTCCGACGCCCGGCGGCTGGGGCATCCGGTGCTCGCGGTGATCCGCGGCAGCGCGGTCAACTCCGACGGCGCCTCCAACGGGTTGACCGCGCCGAACGGGCCGTCCCAACAGCGGGTCATCCGCCAGGCGCTGGCCGACGCGAACCTCACCCCCGCCGATGTGGACGTCGTGGACGCGCACGGCACCGGCACGCGGCTCGGCGACCCGATCGAGGCGCAGGCGCTGCTGGCCACCTACGGCCTGGACCGGCCGCGGGAGCAACCGCTGTGGCTGGGCTCGCTCAAGTCCAACATCGGACACACCCAGGCCGCCGCCGGAGTCGGCGGCGTGATCAAGATGGTGTCGGCGCTCCGACACGGCGTGCTGCCCCGGACGCTGCACGTCGACGAGCCGACACCCGCGGTGGACTGGACGTCGGGCGCGGTGGAACTGCTGACCCAGGCGCGTGCCTGGCCGGAGACCGGCCGACCGCGCCGAGCCGCGGTCTCGGCCTTCGGGATCAGCGGTACCAACGCCCACCTGATCATCGAACAAGCCCCCGCGGAGCCGGTATCCGACCCGGCCGAGTCGGATTCGGGGCCCGCGCCCGCGACGGTGCCGCTGTTGTTGTCCGCCTCCTCGCCAACCGCGCTCGCGGCCAGGGCACGCCAGGTGCACGAGCACCTCGCGGCGCACCCGGACGCGCCCGTGGCCGGCGCGCTGGCCACCCGGGCACCCCGACTGGTGCACCGCGCGGCCGTGACCGCCGCCGACCCCTCGGCGGGACTGCTCGCACTCGCCGACGGGCGGCCGTCCCCGGACGTGCTGCTCGGCGCCGCCCGGGCACGCGGCAAGACGGTGTTCGTCTTCCCCGGTCAGGGTTCGCAGTGGTCCGGGATGGCCCTGGACCTCTACCGCGAGTCGGACGTCTTCCGGGCCCGACTGGACGACTGCGCCCAGGCGTTGGCGCCGCACGTCGACTGGGACCTGCGCGACGCGCTGGCCGGACCCCTGGACCGGGTCGACGTCGTACAACCGGCCCTGTGGGCGGTGATGATCTCGGTCGCCGCCCTGTGGGAACACCACGGCATCGTGCCCGACGCGGTACTGGGCCACTCCCAGGGCGAGATCGCCGCCGCCCACGTGGCCGGCGCGCTCTCCCTCGCGGACTCCGCGGCCGTCGTCGCCCTGCGCAGCAAGGCCATCACGCGACTGGCCGGCACCGGCGGCATGGCCTCGGTACAACTCCCGGCCGCGGACGTCGCCCACCGGATCGAGCGGTACGCGGGCGCGGTGGAGATCGCCGCGATCAACGGGCCCGGCAGCACGGTCGTCTCGGGCACCCCCACCGACCTGGCCGACCTCGTCGCGTCCTGCGCGGCCGAGGAGATCCGCGCGCGGATCATCCCGGTGGACTACGCCTCGCACTCGGCGCACGTCGAGGCCCTGCGGGACGAGATCGTCACGGCGCTCTCCGGCATCGAACCGCGACCCGCCCGGGTCCCGTTCCACTCCACCGTCACCGACGAGGTGCTGGGCGGACCGGAGTTGAATGCCGAGTACTGGTTCCGCAACCTGCGCCGCACCGTCGGCTTCGCCGCCGGCACCCGCTCGTTGCTCGACTCGGGCCACCGAACGTTCGTCGAGGTCAGCGCCCACCCCGTGCTCACCACCGCGATCGGCGAGACGGCCGAGGAGGCGCAGGCGTCCGACGCGCTCGTGCTGGAGTCGCTGCGCCGCGACGAGGACGGGCCGGCCCGCTTCCGCGCCGGACTGGCCAGGGCGTACGTGCACGGCGTCGACGTCGACTGGCGAATACCTCCCGTCTCGGCGGAGTTGCCGACGTACCCGTTCCAACGCCGGAGCTACTGGCTCAAGGAGCTCGCGGCCGTCGGCGACACCTCGGCGCTGGGCCTGCAACGCGCCGACCACCCGCTGCTCGGCGCGGTGTTGCGCTCGGCGGACGCGGACACGACGGTACTCACCGGCCGGTTGTCCCGAACCGCCCAGCCCTGGCTGGCCGCACACGGGGTCGGCGAATCGGTGCTGCTGCCCGGCACCGCGATGGTCGAACTCGCCCTGCACGCCGGCGACCGCGTCGGCTGCGGGCACCTGGCCGAACTCACCATCCAGACACCGGTGGTCCTCGACACCGACCTGGACCTCCAGGTGCTGATCGGCGCCGAGACCGACGGCCGCCGGCCGGTGAGCATGTACACCGGCCCGAGCGGAGGCAACGACTGGACCCGGCACGCGAGCGGCGTATTGACCGCCGAGAGCCCCGCCGCGCCCGGTGACCTGACCGCCTGGCCGCCGCCGGGCGCGGTCGCGGTGCCGTTGGACGGGTTCTACGAGTCCCTGGCCGACCGCGGCTACCGCTACGGCCCGGTATTTCGCGGCGTGCGCGCCGCGTGGCAGGACGGCGACGTGAGCTACGCGACGGTCGCGCTGCCCGAGGAGCAGGACATCGCCGGCTTCGGGCTGCACCCGGCCCTGTTGGACGCGTCGCTGCACGCGGCGGGCCTGAGCGGCGCGCAGGAGCTGCGGATGCCGTTCGGCTGGACCGACGTGCACCTGCACGCCACCGGCGCCCGGACGGTCCGAGTGCGGCTGACTCCGGTGGGGCCGAGTTCGATGGCCGTGCTCGTCACCGACGAGGCCGGCCAAGTGGTGGCCTCGGTGGGCGAGTTGGCGTTGCGGCCGGTGGACGCGGGCGCGTTCGGACGGACCCGGGTGGACGACTCGGCGCTGTTCGGCCTGGACCTGGTGCCGGTCGAACTGCCGGAGCCGGCCGCGGAGCAGGGCTGGGTCGCGCTCTCGGGCGACGACCGTCCGGAGTCGGCGGCGGCGGCGACCGCCGGGTTGTGGACGTGCCCCACCGGCGAACCGGAGGAGGTCGTCGGCCGCACGCTGGACTTCGTCCGTGAGTGGCTTGCCGAGCCGCGGCTCGCGGACGTCCCGCTCGTCGTGCTCACCCTGGCGGACGAGCCGGCACATCGCGCGGTGACCGGACTGTTGCGCACCGCGCGCACCGAGCACCCGGGTCGGCTGCGGCACCTCGACGTCGACCGACACCCGTATACGCAGCAGGCGTTGCCGGCCGCGATGGTCGCCGAACATCCGGAGCTGGTGCTCCGCGCCGGCGTCGGCGCGGTGCCCGGGCTGGTCCGGGCGTCCGCCTCGCCGGCGCTGCCGGAGCCCAAGGATCAGCCGTGGCGCCTGGCTCTGACCTATCGCGGCGAGTTGGACGGCCTGTCGCTCACCGCGTGCCCCGAGGTGCTGCGCCCGCTCGACGCGGGTGAGGTGCGGATCGCGGTGCGCGCGGGCGGGTTGAACTTCAAGGCCGTGCTGCTGGAACTGGGCATGGTGGCGCAGGACGGCTGGTCGTCGCTGGGCGAGGGCGCCGGGATCGTGCTGGAGGTCGGCGCGGAGGTCACCGGATTGGCCCCCGGCGACCGGGTGATGGGCTTGTTCACCGGCGGACTGGGCTCGGTCACCATCTCCGATCGCCGACTCGTCGTGGCGATGCCGAAACGCCTGTCGTTCGCGCAGGCCGCCGGAGTGCCGGTGGTGCACCTGACGGCCTACTACGGTCTCGCGGACCTGGCCGAGTTGCGGGCGGGCGAATCCCTGCTGCTGCACGCCGCGACCGGCGGGGTGGGCTTCGCGGCCCTGCAACTGGCCAGGCACTGGGGCGTCGAGGTGTTCGGTACCGCGAGTGCCGGCAAACGGGACGTGCTGCGGGCGTGGGGATTCGACGACGACCACCTCGCCGACTCCCGCAGCCTGGGCTACGCCGCGCGGTTCACCGAGAGCACCGGCGGGCGCGGGGTGGACGTGGTGCTCAACGCCCTGGCCCACGAGCACGTCGAGGAGTCGCTGGCGCTGCTGCCGCGTGGTGGGCGGTTCGTGGAGATGGGCAAGACCGACATCCGCGACGCGCAGGAGATCGCGCAGACGTATCCCGGGGTGCGGTACCGGGCGTTCGACGTGATGGAGGCCGGCTTCGAGCGCATCGGCGAGATGCTGGAGGAGATCCGGGTCCTGTTCGACGAGGGTGCGCTGCGGCCGATGCCGCTCACCACGTTCCCCGTCCACCGCGCGCCGGAGGCGTTCCGCCACCTGAGCCAGGCGCGGCACATCGGCAAGATCGTGCTGACCGTGCCCGCGCCGCTCGACCCCGACGGCACCGTGCTGATCACCGGCGGGACCGGAGTGCTCGGCGGCCTCATCGCCCGGCACCTGGTCGCCGAACACGGCGTGCGCCGGCTGTTGTTGACGAGCAGACGCGGCCCGGCGGCGGAGGGCGCGGCCGAACTGGTCGCGGACCTGCGCGCGGCCGGCGCCGAGGTGGCCGTGCCGGCGTGTGATGTCTCCGACCGGGACTCGCTGGCGGAGCTGGTCGGTTCGGCACACCGGCTGACCGGGGTGATCCACGCGGCCGGGGTGATGTCGGACGGCGTGCTGGAGGCGCTGACCCGAGCGGATCTGGACACCGTGCTGCGGGCGAAGGCACAGTCCGCGTGGCATCTGCACGAGCTGACCCGCGACCACGACCTGGCCCTGTTCGTGTTGTTCTCCTCGGCCGCCGGGGTGCTGGGCAACGCGGGACAGGGCGGGTACGCCGCGGCGAACGCCTACCTCGACGGTCTCGCCGAACATCGGCGCGGGCTGGGCCTGCCGGGCACCTCGATCGCGTGGGGTCTGTGGGCCCGGGAGAGCGCGATGACCGGCCACATGAGCGAACTCGACCGGGAACGGCTGACCCGGATGGGCCTGGGGGCGATCTCCGACGAGCAGGGCCCGGCCCTGTTCGACGCCGCACTGGACCTGCACCGTCCGGTGGTGCTGGCGGCGCCCGTCGACGTGGCCCGGCTGCGCGAGAGCGGCCGTGCGGTGCCGGACCTGCTGCTCGCGCTGGACTCCGCCGGACCGACCCGCCGCAGGGTCGTGGCGGCGGTTGCCGCGGCGAGCCACGCGGACCGGCTCGTCGAGTTGCCCGAACGCCAACGGCGCAGGGAACTACTGGAACTGGTACGGGAGTCCGCGGCCGTCGTGCTCGGGCACAGTACGGCTGCGGCGGTCGACGCGGACAGCGCGTTCAAGGAACTCGGGTTCGACTCGCTGACCGCGGTGGAACTGCGCAACCGACTCGGCAACGGCACCGGACTGCGGCTGCCCCCGACGGTCGTGTTCGACCACCCGACACCGGCCGAACTCGCCGGCTTCCTGAACGAACTGCTCGTGCCCACCGAGGAAACGACGGTGCGCTCGATCGTGACGGAACTCGACCGGCTCGCCGTGACCGACCTCGACGAGAACGAACGAGCGGTGCTGGCCAAGCAGTTGCAGGAGGTGCTGCGCCGACTCGCGGCACCCGAGGACGCGGGTGGTGAGGAGCGCGACTTCACCGCGGCCTCCGACGACGAACTATTCGACTTCATCGACGGCGAACTCGACATCGCGTGATCTTGCACGTCCGAACGGAAGGGGGCTGCCCGGGATGTCCAACGAGCAGAAGCTTCGAGAGTATCTGCGGCGGGTCACCACGGACCTGCAGCGAGCACAGCGGGAACTGCGCGATGTCGAGGCCGCCGCGCGCGAGCCGATCGCGATCGTCGGCATGGCGAGCCGCTTCCCGGGTGCCGCGCGCACCCCCGAGGACCTGTGGGAACTGCTCCGCGACGGCAAGGACGCCCTCAGCGAATTCCCGACCGACCGCGGCTGGGACATCGACCGGTTGTCCGACCCGGATCCCGAGACGTCGGGCACCACCTACCTCACCCGGGGCGGATTCCTGCCCGACGCCGGCCGGTTCGACGCCGAGTTCTTCGGCATCTCGCCGCGTGAGGCGTTGGCGATGGATCCGCAACAGCGGGTGCTGCTGGAGACCTCGTGGGAGGCCCTGGAGAACGCCCGGATCGATCCGACGTCGCTCCGGGGCAGTTCGGGTGGCGTGTTCGTCGGGGTGATCCCGCAGGAGTACATGCCCCGCGCGGGGGAGACGCCGGCGGAGTTGGAGGGCTTCGTCCTCACCGGCGGCACCACGAGCGTCGCCTCGGGGCGGATCTCCTACGTGCTGGGCCTCCTGGGGCCGGCGGTGACGCTGGATACGGCGTGCTCCTCGTCGTTGGTGTCGATACACCTGGCGGAGCAGTCGCTGCGCAGCGGGGAATGCGACATCGCGCTCGCGGGCGGCGCCACCGTGATGGCCGGCCCCAGCGTGTTCGTGGAGTTCTCCCGGCAGCGTGGGCTCGCGCCGGACGGATACTGCAAGGCGTTCGCGGCGGCGGCGGACGGCACCGGCTTCTCCGAGGGCGTGGGGGTGCTGGTACTGGCGCGGTTGTCGGTGGCCCGACAGCGCGGGCTGCCGGTGCTCGCGGTGATCCGGGGCAGCGCGGTGAACTCCGACGGCGCCTCCAACGGCCTGACCGCGCCGAACGGTCCGTCCCAGCAGCGGGTGATCCGGCAGGCGCTGAGCAATGCCGGCCTCTCGCCCGCCGAGGTGGACGTGGTGGAGGCACACGGCACGGGCACCCGGTTGGGTGACCCGATCGAGGCGCAGGCGCTGTTGGCCACGTACGGGCAGGCGCGGTCGGCCGATTCGGACGATCAGCCTTTGTTGTTGGGCTCGTTGAAGTCGAACATCGGGCATACCCAGGCCGCGGCCGGGGTGGCCGGGGTGATCAAGCTGGTCATGGCGATGCGGCACGGAGTGGTGCCGAAGACGTTGCACGTGGACGCGCCGACACCGGCGGTGGACTGGTCGGCCGGGTCGGTCGAGCTGGTGACCGAGACGCGGCCGTGGCCGGCGACCGGGCGGCCCCGGCGCGCGGCCGTGTCGTCGTTCGGGATCAGTGGCACCAACGCGCACGTCATTCTCGAACAGGCGCCCGAGATCGTCCCGGAGCCGGCGGCGGAATCGGTCTCCGCGGGGGACGAGCCGGTGTCGGGGGAGCCGGTCGAGTCCTCGGTGGTGCCGGTGGTGGTGTCGGCGCGGTCGGCGGAGGCGTTGCGGGCTCAAGCGGAACGGTTGGCGTCCTTGGCGGCCTCCGAGTCCTCGGCGGCCTCGGTGGCCGGCGACGAGGTGTCGTTGTCGGATATCGGGTTGTCGGCGGCGGTGTCGCGGTCGACGTTCGAGCATCGTGGTGTGGTGGTGCCCGCGGATC
>NZ_JBHZAV010000162.1:0-20791 GCF_042754445.1 Embleya sp. NPDC059213 | reverse complement strand
CGCGACCGCGGGTCGGGCGGTGGTGTCGCCCCCCCCGGCGTTCGGGGTCGGTTTCGGCCCATGGCCGAGTCGAGCGCGGCCGGGTCGGCGAACGCGCGACCCGGCCGGCATTCGAGCTAGAAAGCCGCCTCCGGCAGTTCCATGATCGAGTTGTCGATCTGCTCGACCATCAGGCGCTGCGGGGTGAGCAGCGGCAGGATCTCCCGCGCGAAGTGCTTGGCCGCGGCCACCTTGCCCCGGTAGAACGCCTCGTCCCGACCGGGCGTGCCGGCCAGCTTGGTCAGCGCCACCGCGGCCTGGCGCAGCAGCAGCCAGGAGACCACCAGGTCACCGGCGGCGAGCAGCAGCCGGGTGGTGTTCTGGCCGACCTTGTAGATCGAGTCGATCTCCTGCTCGGACGCCATGAGCTGGTTGATCATCGCGGCGACCATGCCCTGCACGTCCTCGGCGGCGGTCGCGAGCAGCTCGACCTCGGCGGCCAGTTCGCCCTCGGTGTGCGCGCCGATGAACTCCTGGATCTCGCCCGCCACCACGGTCAGCGCCTTGCCCTGGTCGCGGACGATCTTCCGGAAGAAGAAGTCCTGACCCTGGATCGCGGTGGTGCCCTCGTAGAGGGTGTCGATCTTGGCGTCCCGGATGTACTGCTCGATCGGGTATTCCTGGAGGAAGCCCGAGCCGCCGAAGGTCTGCAGCGACTGCGCGAGCTGCTCGTAGGACTTCTCCGAGCCGTAGCCCTTGACGATCGGCAGCAGCAGGTCGTTGACCCGGTCCGCCGTCTCGTCGCTGCCGCCGGTCAGCCCGGCGCTCTCGATCCGGTCCTGCCACGAGGACGTGTACAGCACGAGCGCGCGCATGCCCTCGACGTACGCCTTCTGGGTGAGCAGCGAGCGGCGCACGTCGGGGTGGTGGGTGATGGTCACCCGCGGCGCGGCCTTGTTCGTCATCTGCGCGAGGTCGGCGCCCTGGGCGCGCTCCTTCGCGTATTCGAGCGCGTTGAGGTAGCCGGTGGACAGCGTCGCGATGGCCTTCGTGCCGACCATCATCCGGGCGTACTCGATGATCTTGAACATCTGCGCGATGCCGCTGTGCACCTCGCCGACCAGGGTGCCCACGGCGGGCACGCCGTGCTCGCCGAAGGTCAGCTCGCAGGTCGTGGAGACCTTGAGGCCCATCTTGTGCTCGACGTTGGTGACGAAGGCGCCGTTGCGCTCGCCGAGGTCGCCGGTCTGCGGGTCGAAGTGGAACTTCGGGACCACGAACAACGACAGGCCCTTGGTGCCGGGGCCCGCACCCTCCGGGCGCGCCAGCACCAGGTGGATGATGTTCTCGGTCATGTCCTGGTCACCCGAGGTGATGAAGCGCTTGACGCCCTGGATGTGCCAGGTGCCGTCCTCCTGGCGGACCGCCTTGGTCCGACCCGCGCCCACGTCCGAGCCCGCGTCCGGCTCGGTCAGCACCATGGTGGAGCCCCACTGGCGGTCGACCATGAAGCCGGCGACCCGGCGCTGCTCCTCGGTGCCCAGCGTGTGCAGCACCTGGGCGAAGTCGGGACCCGCCGCGTACATCCACAGCGCCGGGTTGGCGCCGAGCACCAGCTCGGCCACCGACCAGCGCAGCGAACGCGGGCAGTTGGTGCCGCCCATGCTCTCGGGGAGCGCGAGGCGCCACCACTCCGAGTCCATGTACGCCTTGTACGACTTCTTGAACGCCTCGGGCAGCGTGGCCGAGTGCGTCGCGGGGTCGAACACGGGTGGGTTGCGGTCGCCCTCCGCGAACGAATCGGCGAGGTCGTTCACGGCGAGGCGCTCGACCTCGGCCAGGATCGACTTCGCGGTGTCGACGTCCATTTCCGCGAACGGACCCGTGCCATAGACCTGCTCGCGTCCGAAGACCTCGAACAGGTTGAACTCCAGGTCGCGGAGATTCGACTTGTAGTGACCCATGACAGGCTCCGCCCGTGGTTGCGTCCCTGTGGACTGCGTTGACTGAACTGATCGCTGAACCGATCGACCGAACCGGACCGAAACCCAGTGTACTGGTCAGTAACATAATGATCGTACCCATGGGTAACTTTTTCAATGCCCCAGAGGTTCCCATCGGGTTACCACCAGGTACATGTGACCGTCTCGACGGAGGGCTCAAACCCGGGCCCGGACCCGCTAGCCTCGTGGTGTGTACGGCTACGCAACGGAAGAATCCCAGCCCCGCGCGGAGGCGCCGGCGCTCACCGACGCCGTGCGCGCGTTCGCGACGGGGGTCATGAACGGCGAGGACTTCCAGTCCATCTTCATAGCGTCGAAGGTTTTCTGCCCGAGGGGTGATCGCCCGGGGTTCCTGGCCCTGCACAACACTCCCGAGCCGGTGATCCCGATGTTCAGCTCGCTCGCCGAGCTGAAGAAGTACGCCGGCGAGGAGTCGCGCCACTTCACCGTCACCGGCGCCGAGGTGCTCGACCTGCTGCCCAACGGCTACGGCTTCGTGCTCGACCTCGACGGCGAGCACCGGGTGATGTTCGACGCGAAGGCCATAGAGCAGATGATCGCCTTCGCGATGCGCCGCATGTACGGCTGAGACCACCCGGCGTCGCCCGGTCGGCGCGCATGCGAGAGCGCACCCGCGCCCGCGTGCGGCGGGCGGGGTGCGCTCGGGTGCTCTCGTCGGCCCGACGGAGTGCGTTACGGCGTCGTTCAGGCCGGCCGATGGCCGTGGTTGGCTTTGTTCTTGCGACGGGACTTGCGCTTGCGGGTCTTCCTCGACATGGCGCCCCCTTGGTCGTCGTGCCGCATGCCTACCCACGGTCGGACCGTGCTCAAGCCCGAACGCGCGTGCCAGCGCCGGGGGTTCAGTGCGCGCGGCGGCCGTGGCGCAGGAGTTCGCCGCTGTGTACGCCGGTGGGTTCGTCGTTCTCGACGGTGACCCGGCCGTTGACCAGGATGTAGCGGTAGCCCTTGGCGTCGATCACCGTGCGGAGTTGGCCGGCGGGCAGGTCGTGGACGAATTTGGGGTCGCCGTATGCCAGTTCGTCGTAGTCGTAGACGATGATGTCGGCCGCGGCGCCCTCGGTGAGCACGCCCCGGTCGGTGAAGCCCGCGCAGCGGGCGGGCAGGCCGGACAGGCGTTGGTGAGCCTGTTCGAGCGAGGTCCAGGCGTGCTTGCGGACGTACTCGACGATGTACTCGGTGCCGTACATGCCCGCGCTGAGCGTCTTCAGGTGCGCGCCGCCGTCGGACAGGCCGGGCAACAGGTATTCGTAGTCGACGAGTTCCTTCAGACCCTCCAGGGTCGCGTTGAACTGGCCGGTGTGCACCTCCGTGGTCAGCCCGTCCGCGACGGTCACATCGCACAGCACGTCCACCGGGTGCCGGTCCAGTCGGGCGCCGATCTCCTTGAACGTCAGGCCCTCGTACGGCTTGTACTCCTCGGTGAAGGTGCGATGCAGCTTCATGTCCGGGTACAGGTGGTAGAACAGCGGGTCGAACTCCCGCAGTTCGGCCCGCACCGCCGGGTCGTTCAACATCTCGATCTTCTTCTCGACCGTCTCGGCCGCGAAGATGTCGGCCACCGGCGGCCGGGTGGACACACCGCCGTACAGGAAGCTGAACGGCACCGGGACGTCGGTCGTCATCGCCTGGCCGTAGATCGGGATACCGCGCTCCTGGCAGCGGCGCAGCCACTCGATCTTGCGCTTGTACAACCCGCCGCTGCGCGAGTTGGCGATCACCGCGTTCCAGATCAGCGGGCGACCGCTGACCTCGACCAGGTGCTCGTACTCCTCCTCGGTGATCTGCGTCCCGGAGACCTGCATGAAGCCTCGACCCTGCCGGCCCAGCGCCTGGGCCAGCGCGAGCCGGGTCTGCGGCCACATGATGTCGGTGGGCATCGGCGTGCCGTCGAAGTCGCCCTGCATCAGCCGGCCGTTCGGGTTGCCCGGTTCGCCCAGACACTGCGCCGACCAGCCGCACGCTCCGGCGTCCATCGCCTCCTCCAACAGGAGGGCCAACTCGGCGTGTTCCGCGTCGGTGGGCTCGGCGCCCGCCTTCGCCCGGTCCAGCCCGAGCACCCAGATCAGCAGCGGGTTGACCGGCACGTACGGCAGCACGTTGACCGCCTTGGGCGTGCGGTCGACGCTGTCCAGGTAGTCGGGGAAGGTGACCCAGTCCCACGGCATGCCCTCGCGCAGGGTCTCGGTGGGGATGTCCTCGACGGCGGTCATCGACAACATCGCCCGCTCGCGCATGTCCTCGCGCACCGGCGCGAAGCCGAACCCGCAGTTCCCGGTGACCACCGAGGTGACCCCGTGCGGGCCGGACGTGGTCAGGTAGGGGTCCCAGAACACCTGGCCGTCGTAGTGGGTGTGCAGGTCGATGAAGCCGGGCGCGACGATCAGTCCGCTCGCGTCGATCACCCGGTCCGCGTCCGCCGCCGGGATCCGCCCGATCCGGCTGATCACGCCGTCGGTGATCGCGATGTCGCCCCGGAAACGCGGATTCCCCGAACCGTCGACGACGATGCCGCCCTTGATGACCACGTCGTAATTCGCCATGGCGTGCCTTCCTCGCAGAGCCCCTGATCCACCGGTTGAATTAATGAGTGTGTTTAATACGAGGGGTCGAAGGAGTCAAGGGGTTCGGAGCGGGGTGATCGGCGGGGGGTGTTCGGGCGGGGCCGGTCGGCTCAGTCGCCGGCGAGTGCGCCCGAGACGATCGTGGTCAGGTGGTCGTCGAAGGCGTCCGGGTCGAGCAGGCCGGTGGGCACGATCGCGTCCGGGCGGGCCGGCAGGCTGTGTCGCGCGGCGCGGGCCGCGCACAACATGCCGACCATCTGGGTGACCAGGAAGGCGCGGGTCTGCAGCGCCGTCGAGCGCAGGTCGGGCCGTGCCGCGGCGACCGCGTCCACCACGTCCTGGATGTCCTCGCCGCCGAGCAGCGGCGTCACCGGGGATGTCGCGTCCCGCAGCAACTCCACCGAGATCTGCAGATAGGCCCGGTCGGCGGGCGAGCCGTTGAGCAATTCGGTGATCGGCAACACGATGGCGCGGGCGTATCCGGACAGGTGCGGCTGCTCGCGGGCCGCGGCCAGCAGCGCCTGGCGGCGGGCGTAGACGACCGGGACGTGCTGTTCGACGATCGCGCGAAGCAGCCCCTCGCGACCGCCGAAGTGATAGTGGATCGCGCCTGCGTTGCGCTGTCCCGCCGCGCGGGTGATGTCCTGCAACGGCACGTCGAGACCCTGCCGCGCGAACAGAAGCTCGGCGGCCTCGACGATGCGGCGCCTGGTGGGGCCGGAGTCACGCGGCATGCGCGCAGCATATGGCCTGGATGGGGGCGGGTTCGGACCCGAATGGCGGTGCTGTCAAGTGCCTGTTTGGCCAGGTTTGGATACGTTTTGGACCTAATGGGACTTTCGCCCCTGTCCGAGTGCCTCGGCGCACGGGACGATGGAGCGAGTTGCTCGTCGGTCCGTCCCCCTGCGCGTCAACGAAAGGTTTCGATACATGCCTGCCCTGGCCCTCCCCGCCGGCCGAGCCGTTCCGGTGGCAGCGGGTTTGTACGTGGCAGTGCTGCTGAGTCGGGTGTTCGCCCCGCCCTATCTGGACATGCACGCGGTGTTGATCGCCGTACCGGCCGTGGTGGCGATGGCCTACCGGCCGTGGCTGACGGCGGTGGCCGGAGCCGTGGCGCTGATCACCCGACTGTTGTTGCGGCCGGAGATGTACAGCGGCGACTACGACCAGTACAAGAACTCCACCGGCGTCTCGGCGGCGATCCTGATCGTCACCGCGTTCGGGTGCTGGGTCGGCTGGGAGCGCCGCCGCCAGGACGCCCGGCTGCACCGCGTGCAGTCGGTGGCCGAGGTCGCGCAGCGCGCGTTGTTGCGGCCGGTGCCCAGGAAGATCGGCCGATTCGGCTTCGCGGTGCGCTATCGCGCGGCGGCCGAGGAGGCGTCCATCGGCGGCGACCTGTACGAGGTGTTGGAGACGCCGTACGGGGTGCGGGTGCTGCTCGGCGACGTGCGGGGCAAGGGTCTGGAGGCGGTCGACATGGCGGCCCGCACACTGGGCGCGTTCCGTGAGGCGGCCTACGACGCGCCGACCCTGGGCGAGGTCGGGATGCGGGTGGACCGCAGTTTGAACCGGCAACTGGGCAGCGAGGACTTCGTCACCGCGGTGATGGTGGAGCTGTGTCCGGGCGAGGGCACGATGCAGGTCCTGGCGTGCGGTCATCCCTCGCCGCTGCTGGTGCGCGGCGGCACGGTCGGCGAGGTGATCGCCGAGGCGGGACTGCCGCTGGGCATGGGCCTGCTGCCGGCGGCCACGGCGCGGGCGGTGGAGCAGGTCCGCTTTCGCCCGGGAGACGTGTTGTTGCTGCACACGGACGGGGTGACCGAGGCCCGGGACACCTCCGGCACCTTCTACGCACTGGCCCAACACCTGGCCGTGCACGCGCACAACGACGCCGCGGCGATGCTGGACGCGGTCGAGCAGGGCCTGCTGGCGCACGTGGGCGGGAAGCTGGAGGACGACGCGGCGATGCTCGCGGTCACCCTGACCGGCCCACTGATGAAGGTGGTCAAGCCGGCCCGCGCTTTGGAGCCGCTCGCCCACGGGGCCTGACCCGGCGGCGCGCTCGAAGGCCCCGGAGGCCCGGCACCTTCGAGCGCGCAGGTACGTCAGGTGGTGCGGCGACGACGCCGGGCGAGCACCATCGTGGTGGCCCCGACCAGGATCAGGCCGCTCGCGCCGATGGCGAGGGCGGGGGTCTGCGCCGAGCCGCCGGTCTTGGGCAGGGTGGCCGGCAACGCCTCGGCGGCGGGCGGGGTGGTCGCGGTGGTCGGCTTGGCGTCGTCCTTGTCCGCCGCGGGCTTCGCGGGGGCGGGCTTGGCCGGCGTCGGCTTGGCGGGGGTGGTCGGCCGGGGAGCGGCGGCCTTGCCGAGGGTGAACTTCGCGGAGGCGTTCTTGCCGTTGCCCGTACCGGCGTAGAGGCTGCCGTCGACCACCTGGGCGGGAGTGCTGCTCTTGATGGTCACCTGGAGCGTGACGGTGGTGCGGCTGCCGGGGTGGCCGCCTGCGGTGATGACGAACGATCCGCCCAGGGTGGGGTCGCACCCGGGCTTGAGGGCGAGGGTCTGCCCGGCCCGGCCCGGCAGCGTGTAGCGAATGTCGACGTCCTTGGCGGTGCCGTGGTGGAGCCGATCGTCGGGGGAGTCCGTGGTGTTGTCGAGCAGGGCGACTGCGACCCCCACCGGGATCCGGCGAAGGTCCACCTTGGAGTTGTTGGTGACGGTGAGCCGGACGGTGAAGGTGGAGCCCCGGGTGACCTTGGTCGGAACACCGGACAGGGTGGCGGAGACCTTGGCCAGGTCCGCCGGGTCGACCGGGGTCGCCGGGACCTGCCCGGCCGGGCCGTCCCCACACGCGTAGGCGGTCCCGGCCATACCGGGCAGCATCGGGGTGGCCAGGGCGAGGGTGACGGCAGTGGCAACGGAGATGCCGACCCTCTTCGCGAAACGGTTCATATCGGGCATGCGCATGGCAGAGCTCTCCCCCGGGGTGGGTGTTCTCGAAGATTGTCGATGGCGAGTCGAGGCTCCTGCGGATTCCCGTTTCCCGGGTCCCGCCGCCGTCTTCCCGGCTCTCAACCGTTAAGACGCCCATCCCCCGAGGGGGTTGCCGCCGACTTCGAAATCCCTTCCGCCGCCCCCGAGTCGTGGACGCGCCGGGCGCCGCCGGACACGGCCCGGCCGGGTGTCGCGGCACCCTGCGGCGGAGTGTCGGTCGTCGGCCCGGTGGCGATGCGCAGAGCCGCGACCAGTTCCTTGTACAGCTCGTCGGTGGCCAGGAGTTGGTCGTGCGTGCCACTGGCCCGGAGTCGGCCGCCGTCCATCGGCACGATGCGGTCCGCGTCCACGACGGTGGACAGGCGGTGCGCGATGGTGACCACGGCGCCGTGCCGCGCCACCTGCCGCATGACGTCGTGGATGGCGGCCTCCGTGCGGCCGTCGAGTTGCGCGGTGGCCTCGTCCGGCAGCAGCACGTCGGGCCGGCGCACGATGGCTCGTGCCACCGCGATGCGCCGGCGTTCGCCGCCGGACAGGCTGGTCCCGGCCACCGGCTCGTCCAGGCCGCCCGGAAGCCGCCGAACGGTCTCGTCCAGGCGTACCGCGCGCAGGGCCGCCCACGCCTGCTCGTCGCCCGCGTCCGGGTGCCGGAAGAGCACGTTGTCCCGCACCGTCCCGGCGAGCAGCGGCGTCTCCTGTTCGACATAGGCGATTCGGGCGCGCACCGCACCGATGCTCAGCGGCTCGTACGGCGCGCCGGCCATTTCGATCCGCCCGCTGTCCGGCTCGTGGAACCGCGACAGGAGCGAGAAGATCGTGGTCTTGCCCGCCCCGGACCGCCCGACGATCGCGATGTGCCCCCGGTGCGGAATGCTCAGGCTCAGCTCGGCCAGGGCCGGCCGATCGGCCCCCGGGTAGGTCACCGACACCCGGTCGAGCGTGAGCGCGGCCTCGCCGACCGGGACCGCGACGGTTCAGGCGATCGCCTCGGTGCGCACCGCGCGCACTCCGTGCCGGGCCGAGTCGCGCGCCTCGGCGATCACCCGGTCGCCCTCGCGCTGTTCCGCCCGCTGGACTTGACCGTACGCACCGCGCGCAGGCCGCCTTCCAGGATGCCGCCGAGGTTGCCCAGTGACGGCTGGGCCTGCTCCTGGGCCCGGGCGATCGGCGGCATCAGCAGCCCGACCAGGACCGCGATCACCACGAGCGCGGCCAGGGTGCACAGCAGCAGTGGTACGTCCAGCACCGCCATGAGCACGATCGTGCCGACCAGCGACACGCTCCCGTTGACCAGATTGACCAGGCTGGAGGAGGCGGCCTCGCGCAGCAGCACGGTGTCCGAGGTCACCCGGGTGACCAGCCCGCCGGGCGGCCGGTCGGGCATGACGAGAGACGCCGCCGTGGAAACCGGCACCAGACTCCGCACCAGGACCGCGATCCTGGACGCCGCCGCGACGGTGCTCGCCGTCGCCCCGGCCGCCTCGCTCGGCGAGATCGCCACGGCGGCCGAGGTCGGCCGGACACGCTGCACCGCTACTTCCCGGACCGGCACGACCTGCTGCGTGCCCTCGCTCGGCACGTGGTCGCCCTCGGCGACGCGGCCATCGGCCGGGCCCATCCGGACAGCGGCCCACCGCTCGCCGCGCTGCGCCGGGTGGTCGAGGGGCAGTTCCCGCTGGGCCCGATCCTGCTGTTCGTCTACAACGAGCCGACCATCGTCGGCGATCCCGAGCTGTGGGTCGAACTCGTCGGTGGTGAGGACCCGGTCGACGCGATCCTCACCCGTGCCGGTCGGCCGACCACCCCCGCGCTTCCCGCGGGCTGGGCCCGCCGCACGTTCTGGGCGCTGCTGTACGCGGGTTGGGAGGCGGCCAAGGAGGACGACCTGCCCCGGCACGAGGTGGTCGACGCGATCATGACCACGCTGACCCGAGGTGTCCTGGCGGCGGATCCGCACTGACCGGGTCCACCGGCACCCGCGCCCTTGTCAGGGCCCTTCCAGACCGAACACGAAGCCGAACGGGTCCACCAGTTGGCAGATCCGGCGGCCGGGTTCGATCACCAACGGGCCGCGATGATGCACGCAGCCCGCCGCGAGGAGCCGATCCCGGATCGCGTCGAGGTCGGCCACGCCCCAGTACGGGACGGTGCTCCCGCCCGGCGGGTTGCGCGCCGGATCGGCGGGGTGGAAGCCCAGTTCGACCCCGGCGATGTCCACCCACGCGTACACCGACTCCTCGTCGATGTCGAAGCGGGCCGGGACGTCGAGCACTTCGGCCCACCACCGCGCACTCGCGCGCGGGTCGCCGGCGAAGACCATGACGGTGCGGACGGTACGAAACACGGGTTCTCCAGGAGTCCGGGGGGATCGATCCCCTCGCCCCGCGGCGAGGCCGGATCGCCCGGCCGGCGCGAACCGGGTACCCACCGACCGGGGCGTGGCCACCCTTTCGTATCCGCCGCCTCGCCCGTTCACTCCGCCTTCGGCGAGGCCACCTGTTCCGTCGCCCACTGCGCCCACTCGCGCTGCACCTGCGACAGGCGAAGCCCGTACTCGAGTGCGATCCGCCCGTACACCGACAGCGGGCTGTCGTCCCACTCGACGCTCGCCTCCATCGCCCGCAGCCCGGTATGGGTGCCGGCCGCCGCCTCGGCCTGCGCGGCGAGATAGTCCCGGGCCTCGTCCGGATCCAGCGTGTCCAGGAAGAAGACCCGCAGGAGCATCCCGCTGCGCCGGACCCGCTCGGGCTCGACCTCGACCAGCCAGTGCCGCAGCTCGGTCCGGCCGCTCGCGGTGATCGAGTATTCCTTGCGGCCACGCGGGCCCTCGGCGGTCACGTCGAGCATGCCCTCGGCGGAGAGCTTGCCCAACTCGCCGTAGACCTGGCTCTGCGTGGCCGGCCACACGTTGGCCAGCGACGTTTCGAACGACTTCAACAGGTCGTAGCCACTGGCCGACCGGTTGGCGAGGAGTCCCAGGAGTGCGTGACGGAGGCTCATGACCCGGACTTTACCACTCAGGATTGACATGTCGAAAATGGAACGTCCATCATTGACATGTCAGGAGCGCAGGGTCGAGTCAGGGGAATCCCGTGAACTACGTACGCAACTTCGCACCGTGGATCGTCTTCGCCGCCATCCCCTCCACCGCCTGGCAGTGGGGCGCCCTCGCCGCCCTGATCGTCACCCTCGTGACGGCCGCCCAGGACCACCGGGCCGGCCGCGGCGTCGACCTGCTCTCCTACAGCAGCGCGGCGTTCTTCGCGGTGCTGACCCCGATCGCGTTCGCCGTGCCCGACGCGGCCTTCCACCGCTACGTCGGCGCCGCCTCGTTCGGCTGGCTCGCGATCACCGCGTGGGGCTCGCTGGCCGCCCGCAACCCGTTCACCCTGGTGATCGCCCGCCGCTCCACCCCGCGCGAGATCTGGGGCCTGCCCGGCTTCCTCCGGGTCAACGTGGTGATCACCGCGGTCTGGGCGGCGAGCTTCACGGTCACCGCGATCGTGCTCTGCCTGATCAAGGCGCAGGACCTGGCCACGGCCGCGGCGATCGCCGTCCAGGCCGCCGGCTTCGTGGCCCCGGCGATGTTCACCGCCCGCTACCCGGCGATCGTCCAGGCCCGGCACGCCGGCTGACCCGCCCCCGAACCGGGCCCGGCCGCCGTCGGGCGCGGGCGGGCCGGTCGACTCCGGCTCAGGACACCGGCGTTCGCCGGGTCAGCCACGCCTGGACCGGCCAGTGGTCGGACGGGCAGCGGCCGTCCCTGGTCCAGGTCAGCGTGCGGGCGTCGACGACGTCGAAATCGGTGCCGGCCAGGATCCAGTCGATGCGTTCGCCCTCGACCGGCGGTTCCCAGTTGTTGTAGGTCCGGGTCGTGCCGGCCGGATCGGCGTCCCGCAGCAGCCCGTCCCCGGTCAGGATCGTGTACGGGTCGCTGTCGGTGCCGACGTTGAAGTCGCCCACCACGATCACCGGTTCACCGGCGAACCGACGCGCCAACAGCGCCCGCAGCGCGTACGCGCTCTTGCGCCGGGCGTTCGCCGAGACGTGATCCCAATGCGTGTTCACGAAACCGAACCCGCCACCGGTGTCCAGATCCCGGAAGCGGATCCAGGTCATCATCCGGGGATGCCGCCAATTGCCCCACGTGCGCGAGCCGATCAGGCGCGGGAACGCGGACAACCACAGATGATCGAAGGCCAGCGGCTCCAGGCGTTCGACGTCGTAGAACACCGCGCCGAACTCGGATCCGCTGCCACCCTCGCGCCCGAGACCGATCCAGTCGTAATCGGCCCGCAAATCGCGAGCCAACGGCCGCAGTTGGTGCCAGCGACCCTCCTGGGTGCCCAGCACATGCGGATGCTCGCGACGGATCGACTCCAGCACGAGCGGGTAGCGCTCGCGCCACGAGTTCGGCGCCGGGTTCTCCGGGCCGCGCAGATTGAACGTCATCACGTGCAGCGGATCACTCATGTCCTGGGGACTACCACCGAGACCACCACCGCACGCCGGATGTCACCCGCCACCGACGCGTGTTCGAACCACGACCGTCGGGCCCGGACCGTCCTGCGGCCCGGCCCGTACGGTCCCGGCTCAGCTGAACGTGTCGCTCACCGCGTTGACGCCGGCCGTGACGAAGTGGTCGACCAGCTCGGAGAGCGAGGAGGCCACCTGGGTCCCGGACAACATCACCCCGGCCACGAAGGCCAGCACCAGGCCACCGATCTTGTAGTTCTTGTGGGTGACCAGGTAGAAGAGAATGAAGATGATCAGGATCGGGACACCGACGGTCACCCCGCGACCGACGCTGCTCGTCTCGGTGGTCACCGCCGAGTGGAGCTCGACGATGGAGTCGGGCGCGGCAGCGGCCACGGCGCTCAGCGACATGTGCATGATTCCCCTCCGGTCCTGCGGTCGTCCGCCGGTCCCTGTTTGCCTTGGCGTACCCGTGATATGACGGTTCGTAAGCTACTCACGTCGCTCGCACCGTCACCCGCCACCGATGGGGATGGATGCGCCGGCCATCAGACCGGCGAGCACCCAGGCCCAGCGCATGAGCCGCAACAGCGGCCATTTCGCGCTGACGATCACGATCCAGAAGCCCATCATGAGCCACAGGCAGAAGGCCGCCATGAAGTTCGCCTCGGACGAGCAGCTCACCAGGAGCCCCGCACCGTAGTAGGCGGCGAATCCGGCGGGAACCAGCATGATCAGGTCGGTCCCACCGAACGGCCCCCGACTGGGTCCGGCACTCCCCTCGGCAGCCCCCGCGAACGGCGGCTGCACCTTGGGTATGCCCGAACTCCCACCCTGGGTACCGGAGTCGGCGGCATCGTCCGCGGCGGCGGCCGCAGGACCTCGACGGACGAATCGGGCCAGACCGGAGGCGGCGGTCGAGCCGCCCGCGGTCTCGGCGGCGGGGCCCGCCCCGGCGGCGCCCGCGATCGGGCCGGCCGCCTTGGCGGACTTGCGCCACGGCAACTTGCGCGCGCTCTCCGCGGGGGTCGCGGGCGCGTTGTGGCGGCCCGGGTCGCGGGGTTTCATCACATGCCGCACCGGGGGCCGAGCCGAGCGATCCGCCACGCCGGCGGCGCCACCCTCGGCCCGCTGCGCCTGGGTTCGCCGACCCTGGGCCTGCGCTTCCTCGGCGCGTCGGGCGGCGGCGGCTCGTCCGGGGCGCGCGGACGCATCGCTCGCGCGCTCGGTCGTACGCCGGGTCTCGGCCCTGGCCGCGGCCTCCTGCTCGTGCTTCCGACGCTCCCGCAAGTCGCGCCGCCAGGAGGGCTCGTCCTCGTTTCGGGACGCGCGGGACTCGCGCTCGGGCCCGCTCGCGGCCCGGCCCGAGGGTTTGTCCGCGCGATCGTGGCGAGGCGCCGGGAAGGCCGGCTCCTCGTCGTCGGGATCGGCGAGTCGGCGTCGACGGACCAGGTCGCCGAGCCGAAGTCCGCGTGCCTCGGGGGGCGGTGGCGGTTCGTACGCGCTCATCGCCTATCCCCCTCCCGACTGACGTGGACACGGCTTACAGGTCCGGCTGTGTCGATATGCCGCCAGTATCCACGGCACGGCGATCACGAGTGCGAACAACTCGCCATCGCGCGCACGTCCCTTGAGATGCAGGACCACCGCGAACACCGCGGCGGTGCCGAGGATGAGCATCGTGAGCGCGTTCGAGTGGATGATCTTCAGTGCGATCCAGTTCGTGGACGAGGCACGGGTCTTGACCGTGCTCTCCACGAACTTCTTGCGCCAGTCGGTGGCCATCACCGCCCCCAGGACCCGGACGCGCCGGGCCACGCACGGGTCGATCGGGCGACTGCGGACGACGCACCGGTCGAAGTCGGTGCGATCACCCGCGAAACGATCGGCGATTCGGCGAAATATGAGGTGTGGGGCGGCCGTCGGTCACCGTCGCCGATGCCGTGTGCCACCCGGGAGGGCCGGGACATACGCGGACTCCTCTCGTCCGGTGTCACATCGCACCCGTCGACCGGGGCCACTTCGGCCCGGCGGCGGAGCTCACGGTGGTGAGGTGACGGCTCCACTCCTGTTTCCGCAGGCCACGCTCATAGCGCGGCAAACCGGTACGTTCCATTTGACCTTGTTCAGTGTGGCCAGTGGGCGGGACAGCGTCAAGGGGCGACCGGTCGGCTCCGTTGCGTAGCCCACGCGCTCGCCCCTATGAGGCATTCCCTTGCACCCTAAGGGCTCTGACGGTGCGTCAGATTCCTCGGCGATGATCTTCGGCCACTGTTGACCGGCCGTCAGATCCGGTCGGCGGGGATCCTTCCCATCCGGCCCGCCTTGAAGTCGTCGAACGCCTGAGCCAGTTCGGCGTGCGTGTTCATCACGAAGGGGCCGTACCAGGCGACTTCCTCGCCGATCGGCTGCCCGCCGAGAACGATCACCTCGAGGTTCGGCTTGTTCGAATCCTGTCGCGCGTCGGCCTGGAGGTCGATCGTGTCCCCGGCGCCGAAGACCGCGAGCCGGCCGGTTTCGATCGGTCGACGTTCGGTCCCGACGGTGCCGGAGCCCGCGAGAACGTACACCAGTGCGTTGTAGTCCTTGCGCCAGGGCAGCGAAAGTCGTGCGCCCGGGTTGACCGAGGCGTGCACCAAGGTGATGGGGGTGTGCGTGATGCCCGGGCCGTCGAAGTCGCCGACGGAGCCCGCGATCAGGCGCACCAGCGCGCCGCCGTCGTCCGACGCGAGCAGCTTGACGTCACCCGCGCGGATGTCCTGGTAGCGCGGATCGGCCATCTTCTGCGCGGACGGCAGGTTGACCCACAACTGGATGCCGTGGAACAGACCGCCACTGGTCACCAGCGCCTCCGGCGGCGCCTCGATGTGCAGCAGTCCGGAGCCGGCGGTCATCCATTGGGTGTCCCCATCGGTGATCACCCCGCCGCCGCCGGCCGAGTCCTGGTGTACGAACTCGCCGTCGATCAGATAGGTCACCGTCTCGAAGCCGCGGTGCGGGTGCCACGGGGTGCCCTTGGGCTCGCCCGGCGCGTAGTCCACCTCACCCATCTGATCCATCATGATGAACGGGTCGAGACGGCTCTGGTCGATCCCCGCGAGGGCCCGACGAACCGGGAAACCCTCACCCTCGACGCCGGTGGGCGCGGTGGTGACGGCGAGCACGGGACGCGGCCGCGCGTCGAGACCGGGTTCCGGCAGACGCGGCAGGGCCAGCGGGTTGGAAACGGTGACGGCGGGCATGGCCTGCTCCTCGGATACGAGTACCGACCCGGCTTTCCGGGCCTTGCTCGCTCCAACGATAGTTGCCCGCTCAACATTCCCTACGCGGAGGATCCGTTTTCGAGCAGCGGAAGGCGCCCGATCACCGCATGCCCGGCCACTCGACCCGGGGCGTTCGAGGCGGCGTACCGGCGATTCGGCCGGGCCCGCTTGGGGTCGACCCGACGAGCCGACGCCCGGCGATTCGGCCCGGCCGGCGCCTGAGGCCGAACAGCCCGGCCTCAGGCCGGAAGCGCCCGATTCACACTCGGCAACGACCGCCCACCCGCAAGCCGCGCCAGCGTCGTGTCCACCGAATCGGGCGACAGGATCTGGTCCAACGCCATGAACGCGCAGCCGGTCAGGCCCGCGGCCTCGCCCAATACGCTCGGTACGATCCGCAGTTCGCGCGTGGCCACCGCCGTGGACCGCTTGTAGACGACCTCCCGCACCCCCGCGAGCAACGGATCGCCCGCGTCGGCGAGGTCGCCGCCCAGCACCACGACCGCCGGATTGAGCACGTTGACCACGCTCGCCAGCACCTCGCCGAGCATCCGCCCGGACTCGCGCACGAGTCGGACCGCCTCGGGCTGACCGGCCGCCGCGAGCGCCACCACGTCGCGCACGCTGGAGATCTCGCGACCGTCCGGAAAGCGGGCCCCGTGCGCGGCCAGCGTCTCGATCAAGTGCCGTCCGCTGGCCAGCACTTCGAGGCAGTCCACATTGCCGCACCAACACCGCACGCCGGTGCCGCCGGCGACCGGGATGTGGCCGATCTCGCCCGCCGCGCCGAGCGCGCCCCGGTAGACCTTGCCGTCGGCGACTATCCCCGCGCCGATGCCGGTGGACGCCTTGACGAAGACCAGGTCGCCCGCGTCGGCCCGGGCCCGGTACTCGCCCAGGGCCATCACGTTCACGTCGTTGTCCACGTACACCGGTACCGGCAACCGGCGTTGCAGGGCAGGCGCTATCGCCACCCCGTCCCAGCCGGGCAGCGTCGGCGCGCCGGCCGCGCGCCCGGTGTCCAGTTCGACGGGGCCGGGCACCGCCACTCCGACGCCGCGCACCCGCGCCGGGTCGAAGCCCTCGTCCGCGAGCATCGCGTCGATCCAGTCCGGCAGTCCGGTGAGCACCGCGTCCGGTCCGCCCTGGGCGGCCATTCGGGTCTCCCGGCTGGCCAGCACCCGGCCGGTCAGGTCGCAGACCGCGAGCTGACCTCGGCTGCTGCCGAGTGAGGCGGCCAGCACCAGGCCGCCGTCGGGATTGAGTTCGAGGCGGATCGGCGGTCGGCCGCCGGTGGACACGCCGTCGGCGCGCTCGGCCAGCAGACCGGCGTCGACCAGTTCGTCGATCCGGGCCGCCACGGCGGATCGGGACAGCCCGGTAAGCCGGGCGACGTCGGCCCGGGTCTCGGCATCCCCTTCGCGCACAAGGCGAAGGACCTCGCCTGCACTGCTGTGCGGGATGGGATTCGCGCGTCGGGCCATGCCATCCAGTGAACCAGGGCGGCTTTCCCTCGGTCAAAGCCCTAAGTTCACTACTTCGACACCCGAGCGTCACTCTTTTGCTTGCCAGGAAGCAAAAGTACCCCTAGTTTGGTACCCGAACCGGCAGAGCAGGCCGCCGACAGCAGGGGCACCAAGATCGTGAGCGAGCAGAGGACCCACCCGACGGTGGCCGCAGTGACGGAGCGCATCGCGCGCCGCAGTGCCGCCACGCGTACGGCGTACCTGGAGCGGATCCGGGCCGCGGCCACCGAGGCCCCCGCCCGTGGACAGCTCGGTTGCGCCAACTTCGCCCACGGCTTCGCCGCCTGCTCGCCCAGCGAGAAGCTCGGCCTGCGCGGCACCGGCCCGCAGGGCCCAGTCAAGCCGAACGTCGCGATCGTCTCCTCGTACAACGACATGCTCTCCGCGCACCAGCCGCTGCGGACCTACCCCGAGCAGCTCAAGGCCGCGGTGGCCGAGGCCGGCGGCGTGGCCCAGTTCGCCGGCGGCGTGCCCGCCATGTGCGACGGGATCACCCAGGGCCGTGCGGGCATGGAACTGTCCCTGTTCAGCCGCGACGTGGTCGCGATGGCGGCGGCCGTGGCGCTGGCCCACGACATGTTCGACGGCGCGCTGATGCTCGGCGTGTGCGACAAGATCGTGCCCGGTCTGGTGATCGGCGCCCTGTCCTTCGGCCACCTGCCGACGATCTTCGTGCCGGCCGGCCCGATGTCCTCGGGCCTGCCGAACAAGGAGAAGGCCCGGGTCCGGCAGCGCTTCGCCGAGGGCAAGGTCTCCCGCGAGGAACTGCTCGACGCCGAGGCCGGCGCGTACCACGGCATCGGGACCTGCACCTTCTACGGCACCGCGAACACGAACCAGCTCGTGATGGAGGTGCTCGGACTGCACCTGCCGGGCGCCAGCTTCGTGCACCCCGACCAGCCGCTGCGCAAGGCGCTGACCGACGAGGCGGGCCGCCGGGTCGCGGCCACCACGTCGCTCGGCGACCCGACGTCGCTGCTCCGCGAGTACACGCCGATCGGCGAGGTGCTCGACGAGAAGGCCTGGGTCAACGCGGTCGTCGCGCTCCTGGCCACCGGCGGTTCGACCAACCACACGCTGCACCTGGTCGCGATGGCCGCCGCCGCCGGGATCACGCTCACCTGGGACGACTTCGCCGAGCTGTCCACCGTGGTCCCGTTGTTGACCCGGATGTATCCGAACGGCCCGGCGGACATCAACCACTTCCACGCCGCGGGCGGCACCGCGTTCCTGATCGGCACGCTGCTCGACGGCGGGCTGCTCAACGAGGACGTGCGCACCGTCGCCGGCGACGGCCTGAACCGCTACCGGCGCGAGCCGCAACTCACCGAGGACGGCTCGATCGTCTGGGTGGACGGCCCGACCGAAAGCCTGGATCTCGACGTACTGCGGCCGTACGACAAGCCGTTCGCGCCCGACGGCGGCCTGCGGATGTTGCACGGCGATCTCGGTCGCGCGGTGATCAAGGTGTCCGCGGTCGACCCGTCGCACCACGTGGTGACCGCACCGGCGCGGGTGTTCGACGGACAGGCCGAGTTCCTGGCCGCGTTCGAGAACAACGAGCTGGACCACGACCTGGTCGCGGTGCTGCGCTACCAGGGCCCGCGGGCGAACGGCATGCCCGAGCTGCACAAGCTGATCCCCGCGCTCGGCGTGCTCCAGGACCGGGGCCACCACGTGGCACTGGTCACCGACGGTCGACTCTCCGGTGCCTCCGGCAAGATCCCGGCGGCGATCCACTGCACCCCGGAGGCGGCGGCCGGCGGCCCGATCGCCAAGATTCGCGACGGCGACATCGTGACCGTGGACGCGGTCGCGGGCACGCTGACCACGCAGGCCGATCTGACCGGGCGCCAGGTCACCGGCGCGGCCCCGACCGACGCCGAGTGGGTCGGCACGGGACGCGAACTGTTCACCGCGCTGCGCGCCGGAGTCGGCCCGGCCGACCTCGGCGCCGGTGTGTTCGGCGCGGTCGCGGCCGTGGCTTTCGACGGAGCGAGCGCATGACCCCGACCGTGGCACCGCCGACCCCCGACCGCCCGTGGCTGGTCGCCGACATCGGCGGCACCAACGCGCGCTTCGCCGTGGTCACCGAGCCGGGCGGGCAGCCCGAACGGGTACTCGGGCTGCGCAGCGAGGACCACGTGGACCTGGCCGCCGCGATCGAGGACTACCTGGACCGTTCCGGCGCGTCCCGGCCCGGCGCGATCTGCGCGGCGGTCGCGGGCCCCGTACACGGCGACCGGTTCCGGCTGACCAACGGCGCGTGGGTGTTGTCCATCGCGGAGACCCGGGTCGCGCTCGGCGTCCCGGATCTGTATCTGATCAACGACTTCGAGGCGCTGGCGCTGTCGCTGCCGCACCTCGCGGGCGACGACCTGATCGTGGTCGGCGACCGACTGCCCGACCCGACGCTGCCGATGGCCGTACTCGGCCCCGGCACCGGGCTCGGCGTGGCCGGCCTGGTGCCGATCCCGGGCGGCGGCTGGGTGCCGCTGCCGGGTGAGGGCGGACACGTCCTGCTCCGTCCGGCGCACGGCCCGGACGCCGCGGCCCTGGAGGTGCTGCGCGACGAGCGCGGCGGCCTGGGCACGGTGACCGCGGAGCACGTGCTCTCCGGCCCCGGACTGTGTCGCCTGCACCGCTGCACGGCGGCGGTGCACGGAGTCCCTGCCGAGGCGCTCAGCCCCGCGGACATCTCCTCCCGCGCCCTGGACGGGAGCGACGAGGTCTGCGTCGCGACGGTGGAGACGTTCTGCCGACTGCTCGGCACCTTCGCCGGCGGGGTGGCCCTGACGATGGGCGCTCGCGGTGGGGTCTTCCTGGCCGGCGGCATTCTGCCGCGGATCACGGAGACGCTGCTCAAGAGCGAATTCCGGATGGGCTTCGAGACCAACCCGACGATGGCGCCGTACCTGCACCGAATCTCCACCGCACTCGTGGTGGCCCCGCATCCGGCTCTGCGCGGCGCGTCCGCGTGGCTGGACGCGCGCAGCACTCGACTTGTGGAGGTGGCGGCGTGAGCACGTCCGCTCTGGACCTGGCCCCGGTGATCCCGGTGGTGATCGTGGACGACGTGGAGTCGGCCGTACCGCTGGCGCGTGCGCTGGTGGCGGGCGGGCTGCCGGCCGTCGAGGTCACCCTGCGCACGCCGGCGGCGATCGGCGCGATCGAGCGCATCGCGGCCGAGGTCGAGGGTGCGTTCGTGGGCGCCGGTACGGTCCTGACGCCGAAGCAGACGAAGGCGGCGGTCGCCGCCGGCGCGCGCTTCCTGGTCACGCCGGGCTGCACCGAGCGGCTGTACGGGTCGCTGATGGACAGCGGACTGCCCTTCCTGCCCGGCACGTCGACGGTGTCCGAGGTGCTGGAACTGCGCGAACGCGGGGTGCGGGAGATGAAGTTCTTCCCGGCCGAGGCCGCGGGCGGCGCGCCGTACCTGAAGTCGCTGGCCTCGCCGGTGCCGGACGTGCGGTTCTGCCCGACGGGCGGAATCACCCCGGCGTCGGCCCCGACCTACCTGGCGCTGCCGAACGTGGCGTGCGTCGGCGGGTCCTGGATGCTTCCCGCGGACGCGGTCGCCTCGCGCGACTGGGCGCGGGTGGAAAAGCTCGCTCGCGAAGCCTCGGGGCTGCGCGGGTAACAAAACGTCCCCTGGCGCGCTCTGCCCTGAGGTGCGCCAGGGGCACGGACCGCGGATGGTGGGCCGTATGAGGGTTCGGCCCACGAACGAGCAGGTCGTATGAGGGTTCGACCTGCGGAGACCGCGAATAGGGACCCGCTCTTCGGCGAGGAGAGCGGGTCTCTTCTTTTTTGGGCGCCTTTGGCGCCGGCTCGCGAGGCAGCACTTTTTGCTCCCCCGCTGACGCTCCTCCGCAAAAAGTGGCCCCTCGCTCGTGACTTCGTGTCCCTTCGCTTCGCTACGGGCCACGAAGTCTTTGTTTTGCGGCTCCGCCGCTCTCCGCGCTGCGC